>QMVM01000096.1 GCA_003661105.1 Methanosarcinales archaeon
AGCCACAGATTAACGCAGATGGACACAGATTAGCGGTGTAAACCACTTTTCAGACCGATAGTTCTCCATTATGGTAGTTGTGGTTGCGTAAGACAATCCGACGTTATCAGAAAATAATAAAAAAAATTCTCCGGTTAACCCTTTTCCTGTTCCGGCAGATCGTGCATTTTGCGTCTGATCCCCCGCATAGTCTCCCGGTGCAATGCTGCAATCAGGTTTGCGATCAAGCCAAAGATGAATAGTTGGATTCCGATGGTAATGAGGAGTGTCGAAAGAATCGTGAGCGGGATACGTGTTATTCCATGGAGCCATTCGTTCACCACATAGATGCCGATTCCGACACCGAAAAGCATGAAGATCGCTCCGAACACTCCGAAGTAAAACATCGGATTGTACAGTTTCGCAAGTTTATATATGGTCATTCCGATCCTTGCTCCGTCCTTTAAAGGGTTTAGTTTCGTTGGTGCACCCTTGCACCTCGGCAGATATGTAATCGGGACCTCTGCAATCCTAAAATCCTTCTTGACACATTCGACCGTGATCTCGGTCTCGATCTCAAAGCCGGTTTTGTTCAGTTCAATCCCCTTATATGCAATTTTGTTAAAAGCACGGTAACCGGACAGGATATCGTTGAGCCAGCCCCCGTAGATGATACCGAACATCTTGTTCAGAAGCTTGTTCCCGACCAGATTCAGTCTTGTAAACGCTTCCTGCGAGAAATTGGCGAACCTGTTTCCGATGACGTGATCAGCCTCGCCACACAATACCGGCGCAAGCACCACATCGATCTCACCTGATAGGTATGTACCGTCACCATCGATCATCACAAGGTATTCGCTCTCGATAGTGGCAAACGCCTGCTGGATTGCCTGCCCCTTTCCTTTTCCGGTCTGGACAATAACCTCTGCACCCGCACCCGCGGCGAGTTCGCGGGTATCGTCAGTACTATGTCCATCGATCACCAGCACCTGATAGCCATCTGCCAGAAATTTCGTTACGATGTCGGCGATTGTCTTTGCCTCGTTAAGTGTAGGTACGAGCACGCAGACATCGTCTTTCATGTTATGTTATCTCTATCCGGGTCCTGGCATCCCCTGTTCGCTTGAGCTCGACCTCGAGAACTCCGTTACGATAGCTTGCAGTGGCGCTCGACGGATCAACGCGTGCCGGAAGTTCGATTGCCTCTGCAAACTCGCGGTCTTCGATGTGTACCCGTATCGTAAGCGTGTTTTCGGTGGCATCCATCGAGATATCTTCCTTGTCGATGCCGGGCAGTTCGGCAACCACCTGCACGCAATCATCGGTTTCGAATAGTTCAAGCAATGGTTTGTGCCCCTCGGGAACCTGATCATCGCTCATCGGGCGGCTTCCAAACTCAAAAATCTCAGGCGCCTCCCCAGGGCGCTTTGTTACGGAAAAGCCATATACCATCGGGATGGTATCTCCAATCTCGTCGATACGATCGATCAGATCATCGAGCATATCCTCGAAGATGTCAAAATCGATGGGTGCATCGTCATAATTTTTTCTTTTTCGCATGGCACTGTTCCTCACGACATCTTTGGTTGCTATAATAAAAAAGTTACTGTTTGGTCGAGCTTTGGGCTAGTACTGCTATTCAACCGCCGACCCTGCCCTGGCATGGCAACTGTCGGTAAGAGCCGCCTCCCACTCCCGCCTCGCCTTTACGTCAGAGAGCATCGGTATGAGCCGATCGACCCGCGCCCGCGCCCGCTTGAGCAGAGCAGGATCGATGACCGGCATTATGGGCGCAGGAGCCGCGTCACGCTCCGGCGCTGGCGCAACTACTAAATGTGAGCGATCAGGGTGCATCCGCTTCCCTGAGACTATGCTCTCAATCCCGCGCTCCCACTCTTCGCTCCACGCAGTATCGCATACAGGCGTATGCACGACTCTGGTTCGATCGACAGCGATCGCATCGAGCCAACATGCACGTTCACATGCGCCGCAGAAGGTGCACCGGTCTGCCGATACATCGATCTTCCTATCCTTGGGGATGTACCATGCATTCGCAGGGCAGACGTTGAAGCACGCATGGCAGCCAAGCGGATCGCATCTTATGAGGTGGTTCTCGATCAGCCGGATATCACCTTCGAACGGCTTGAAAACGTCGATAGCCTCGTAAGGGCAGACACTTTTGCACCAGCCACACGCAACGCAGTTCTCATTGACCGACAGCGTTCCTGATACGCGGGGCGCAGCCACCTCTCTCGTGCCGGTGACTTTTATGGCATCCTCCGGGCAGATATCCTCGCAGAGTACGCAGTAATCGCAAGACGCTTCATCGATTAAGATGTTTTCGAACGGTACCACAAGCATCGACGGCGGAGATGTTTCCGGATCGACAGGCGTTATTTCGCCCTTATCCTTTGGAATCAGGATGAACGCGTCGCAGAAGTATGCGCAGATTCCGCAGAAGTTGCATTTCTCCATATCGACGCTGATCTCGCCGGTTACACCCTCCTTGAGCGGTGCAATCTCTTCCTTTTTCGGGAATGTATACTCGACTGTGATCGCATCCGAACTGCATACCTGCGCGCAGAGGCTGCACGGGAGACAGGACTCGTTTGGCTGTGCCTTTGGCTCTATATGGGGATAGCATTCCCGTTTTGCGGAGTCCGTCCCATCGATAGTCATCTTAACTGCTTTTGTCGGGCAGAATGCGGCACACATCCCGCAAAACGAGCATTTGTCCGGATCCATGAGAACAGGCGGCACATCCAGCCCCGTTCCAATGGCGCACATATCGCCGAGTTCGAGCGCACCCGTGGGGCAGAGATCGACACAGATGCCACAGCCGCAGCACCGCTTGTAATCGTAATCGATCCTCTTTGTAACATCACCGATGCGATTTGTGTAGATGATGTGAGAATCTATTAATTCCATATCTTTGTAGGCAATGGTATCGATTGATCGCTCTTGACGATCCGTTACTGTTTGCGAAACCTCTGACTGTGACGACATTGTTACAGCATATCTTTCCTTGCGATGATCTTCTGTTCTGCACGCAGTTCATTGACGTAAACCCTGCCTGTGACCTCGATGTTGCCTGCCGCAGCAACTATTCCGGCTATGATATTTGGTCTGAGCATGACATCTCCACCTGCTGTAATATTCCCGCCGATCCTGGCGTGATCGAGTACGGTGCAGTCCTGCTCTGTCGTGACACCCCCATCGATCGTCGAATGTGCGCCGATTATCGCACTTGCTGCACGCACCGAGCCCTTAATTGCAACAGATTTCCTCAGTTCAAGAGACCCTGTAACGACAAGGTCGCTCCAGAAATCGGTGTTGTCACCAACGATCAGATTACCCTTCAGATGCACAGGCGTGTCAAAAAAAGACGACCCGTCGATGATAAAAGTATTGGAATTCTTGTGCAGCTTTATGAAATTGGTCTCCATGTTAAAGAGTTATCAAGTGCGAATCAATATAAAAGTTTTGTATATGTGGGGTAGACTGTGAAGACGTGATAACCCAGATCTCCTGATAATTTACTCACGGCGCCGATAGAAGCACAGCATCCCTGATCCCGACACCGAGATCGCCTGCGATCACCGGGCACTTTGCCAGAAGCAGAAAGAAGATGTTGCCGGCTTCCTCGCTCAATGTCTCGTAGTTTCCCTGCCCTTTGCTGATGATCACATCCGCCGACCGGAAGATACTGACAAATTCCGGATCACACCGTTCAAGAATCGTTCCCGGTGTGTCAGATGTCGTCACGATCTCCGCGATGGAATCGATTCCGCAGAAGATGGCATCGTCTATGGTCGCATCGTTGATGATCGGTTTATTCTTTACGGCATACACGACATTCGCATAATCCATTATTTCTTCGATGAGTATTCGGTCAAAAGCCACCTCTCCGGCATTATCTGCAAGATAAAGGATGTTCTCTGAATCTTCAAGCGATTCCACAAACAAATGGTAATCATTTATCGCAAATTTCTTTGTCAGAACATCCCTTATCGTTTCTTCGACATCGAACTGGATATCCGCACCAAAATCGATGATATTTCCAGCAATTGCAAGTTTCACCGCGGTAAACAGTCGGTCATCCGATTTATCCACTATATCTTTCAGATGTGGATACATCCTCATCCCGATCCGGTTGTATTCCATTTTAAGACTTTTATACGGATCATAGCACCCGGTAATATCATCTACTATGGAATATATGGTACGTGCGATCTCGGGGGGGACGTAATCGACCGGAGCATCCAGTAACGCCTTCATTACCGATTTCAGAACCTTCTCCTGTACTGCCTGATCGTCAGTCACCACCCTAGTAGCATTAAGCGACTGTTTCAGGAGGCATGGGATGCATTCGAGATGCGCTTTCATCGGATCTCCATGATCTCTTTCAGTCTTGCGATCGCCTCTTTCTCGGCAGAACCGCCGCATCTCTGCACGATCTTGTCGTAATGCCTGATCAGATCGAGATATCGTGCGTCTCCGTTCAGGCGGTACCGCGTTGCATGTACGAGAGCCTCTATCACTGAATTTGCGCCCCTGTTTATGCAAAGCATCGGTTTATCACGAATCATTCCACGTATCGGTGTTAATTCAAACATATTCCCCTTCGACTGGTTGCATTCAAATAAAATCCACGCACTTGCACGTTTCAACACAGGGCAGTCCATACCATCAGGATATTCGAACGCTTCCGGACCCGGATCTTCGAATGTGCATTCCACATACATCACCGGGTCGTGGATGATGTTTGCAACGATCTTCCCGGTTCCGGCAGCGTTCTGCCGCGTATGCGATCCGGAGAAGAGTTGCACGCATAACCTGTCGCGATCCCTGATGATCCCAATGGGCGCAGCGTTCGGAGTGCTTGCGTCCGATCTCGTTGTTGCGATGACCTCTGAGATCCCGTCGAGGATTCCGAAGTCGGTTGGGTCTGGTTTGTCCATATTCTCTGATCCCGTCCTGGTCATGTTTTGATCCTGCTTACGAAAGCGTTTCAGGTTTTCAGGTGTTAGGTGTTTCAGGTGTTACGTATGTTCTGAAAGCGTTATAGTGCAATACATCTCTATGATGTTATATGGCTATCTCAGTTGTCGCTTACCCGGAGCGGTCAAAGATCGGTATCATGCAGGTCAAAGACTTCCAGAAGACCCCTATCTTCTGCGGCACGCTCACGCTTGCGAAAACCGGGAGGGGGATGCGCCCGCAGAAGTTCATGTCAGAAAACCACTTCAAAAAACCATCCGAAGCAATCGAGATGTTGAGAAGTGCAGACCTGATATTGCTTGCATCAGGGGACTTACAGACCGCGCGGGAGTTTGTGGAGATGCTGAAGGGTTACCAACTCTCGTGCAGATCAGTTCGTCTCTGCCGTTACTGCTTGCTTGAAAATAAGTTCACTCCTATAGATAAACGGTCGATTAAGTCCAGGAACGAGATGCTATGCCCGGATTGTGCGCTTGGGGAACTGCACCGGGAACTTGCCCATACGAAGCTCGGGGAAGCCGGTCTCGAACGGATCGAGAAGACGCTTCTCAGAACGCGGGACCTCGATCGCGTCTTTGGGATGCTTGACCCTGAGCGCCTCGACCACGACCTCACACTGTACAGCACGATTGCAGCAACAAAACCTACTGACGCAAAGCCAGTAAAGATAAGCGATCTACCACTTCCCGGCCGGTTTGGAAAACTGCTCTTTGGAAAAATCAAGGAACTGCTCCCTGTTCAGGCACTATCTGTCGAGAACGGTCTCCTGAAAGGCACAAGCCAGCTGGTCATCTCAGAGACCGCGACAGGAAAGACGCTAATCGGCGAACTTGCAGGAATCAAGAACCTCCTGGAAGGGCGGGGAAACTTCCTCTTCGTAGTTCCGCTGGTCGCACTTGCCAACCAGAAGGAAGACGACTTTAGAGAGCGTTACAGCCAGCTTGGGATAACAACGGTGCTGCAGGTCGGGGTGAGCCGGATAATGCATGAAAAGAGGAAGAAGAAGTCACTGGCGGCTTCTAACGCGATCTGGGTTGGCACTTATGAGGGTGTCGACCACCTGCTCAGGTCCGGGAAGGCTGGCAGGCTCGGAAAGATCGGCACCGTCGTCATTGACGAGGTGCATACGCTTGCGGACGAGGAGCGCGGGCACCGGCTGGATGGCTTGATAGCGCGATTAAAGCACATCGCTCCGGATGCCCAGTTCCTGTTCCTGTCAGCGACCGTCGGCGATCCGAAATCGCTCCTGAAAAAACTTTCCTTGAAAGGTTCAAAGAAACCCGACGGAAGACTGGTCCGGTACGAGGAGCGACCTGTGCCGCTCGAGCTGCACCTCCTCTTTGCAGGGGAACGGGACAAGGTGCGGATCATCGACCGGCTGGCACGGCATGAATGGGGCACGAAGTCATCGAAGGGCTATCGCGGGCAGACGATCGTCTTTACAAACTCGCGGCAGCGGTGCCACGGACTTGCGAAATCCCTTATGATCAATGCAGCCGCGTACCACGCGGGTCTTTCGCAGAAGGAGCGAAGACGCATAACACGGGCGTTTGCAGACGGTAAACTCGAGGTCGTCGTTACAACCGCGGCACTCGCGGCAGGTGTCGATTTTCCTGCATCGCAGGTGATCTTCGAGTCGCTTGCCATGGGCATCGACTGGCTGACCGGACATGCGTTTCACCAGATGCTCGGGCGGGCAGGAAGACCTGATTACCACGATCTCGGGAAGGTCGTCTTACTTGCTGAGCCTGACAGGAAATATCACGGCGGCTCAGAGACCGAGGATGAGATCGCATTCAAGCTCTTAAAGCACGAGATCGAACCGGTCGATGTCATGTATGAGGAGCCCGAGCAGATGGAGGAACTGCTCGCATCATCCGCACTCGCACGAAACAAGGAGGAACTGCATCAGCTAAACGATCTCCTGATCGGGGGTGGCGATTTCGGCTACCTCTTCGGAAGACTTGTCAAATATGGGCTCCTGACGCGTTCTGCCGCGCCAACAGAGTTTGGTGGAATCGTTGCAACACACTTCTTGAGTGTGGAGCAGGCGTTCCTGATCAAAGATGCGATCGAAAAGGATAAGTCGCCGCTTGATACTGCGGTGTCGCTCGAGACGTTTGATTCGGTCTATTTCAAGAATGCTGCAAGGATATCTGCCGCTTTAAATATGCATATACCTTCAAGGGTCTTTCAGGGCGCGGCGTACGACATCGTCTTTTCAGGAGATGGGGTTTCCGCTCTCGATGGGGACATCCGCGAACAGATTATCGCATTCATCACCGACTTCATGGTCTGCAAGCACAAGGATGCGCCGCACTGCGGATGCGCTGAACTTGCTTTCTCGAAGCGGTTGGTTGAGATGAGATGTGAGGGGATGGATCCCGGGGGAATCGTGCATGCGATCGGTGATTATGGGATCTATGCTTATGCAGGCGACGTTCTTGAGTACCTGGATCACGTCGCACGCAATCTTGAGGCGATCGAGATGATTGCGCGGGTGTTTGGGAACGAGTCGGTCGGGCAGGATGCGAAGAGGGTCAGGAAGGCGGTGGAGGGG
>QMVM01000097.1 GCA_003661105.1 Methanosarcinales archaeon
GCATATCCGCACATACCCCATCTCCGCAGCGCTTACGCCACCGCCCAACTTTCAGGAGACCATGTTTCCGCTCTCGATAATGACATCCGCGAACAGATTCTTGCATTTATCACCGACTTCATGGTATGCAAGCACAAGGATGCGCCGCACTGCGGGTGCGCTGAACTTGCTTTCTCGAAGCCGGTTGGTCGAACTACAGTTTTTGATCAAACTTTTGTGAAAAGTTTGTGCTTATGCAGGCGACGTTCTTGAGTATCTGGATCATGTCGCACGCAATCTTGAGGCGATCGAGATGGTTGCGCGGGTGTTTGGGAACGAGGCGGTCGGGCAGGATGCGAAGAGGGTTATGAAGGCGGTGGAGGGGTGATGCTGCGAACTCGGGTTCGGATATAGGGCGTATGAGTGATTACGACATTAGTTTAATAAGCATAAGCAGAATGTATAGTGATAAAATGGAAAAAGAAAATCAAATCTTTCATAGTAATTGCGGTGAAATTTTAAGAATGGGACTCACTATAGAATCTAAATTGGATTTTTTTATATCTAATTATTTTTGCCATCCACAGAATTATAAAACATTTCTCTTCATGGATTTAATTTTGGTGGAACGCATGGGGTTTGGACGTAAAATCGATATTTTTAAAGAGATTTGTAAAAAGGAGAATATTGATAAAGAACTGATTGATATGGTAGTTGACGCTGTTAAGTTTGTAAATAGGATCAGAAATAGAGTTGCACATGATGAGGCATTTGTATCTGGTCAAAAAGAAGGAATAAAACTTCAAAAACGTAAAAGTGTGAAATACAAAAAGGATGAAATAAAAATCACAGTCGATCTCGTTAAGAAGGTCGATGAAAAAAGGTTATTCGCTATACAAGAAATTGTTAAGATCTGTATGGAACTATCTGACCCTTCAAGAAAGAAGAACGTAGAATGGTGAGACGAATATAAAGAGAACTGTTGATGTTCAGGTATACCTATCAACTATAAATTAGGACAGTACCCAAGGTTTGGTGACTTTAAACTAATTCTCAATATCTTGTAGCAGTATAATACATATTCACCACAACGTATCCACCATCCCCCTAAACTACATATCTACCTTCACAAACCAGTTTATCTGATATGGGACGTTCAACTGTCCCATATTCCGTATCTATCTGGTTATATGGGATGCCAAGAAGATCGAACAGGGCGTTATATCAAAATAAGCATCCAATTTCGCAAAATGTCCAATTATGGGACCGCCTCTTAAGTATGGGGTTTTGGTAGCTCTTAAATACTATTGATAGTAAATATAAAAAGGGTGAAAAGAGATGGGTACTTGCAGATACTGTGGAAGTACTTGGCAAACTGAAGATGATCATGTCATCGCGGAATCAAAACGTGGTAAACGAACGGTGCCCGCATGCCGAGCATGTAATAGAAGTAAAGGAGATAAGCCTTTGATGGAATGGGTTCGCTGGTTAAAAAAGAATGATCCATATAGGTGGAGTAGGATAAAGAAATACAATTATGGAAAAAAGAACGATATTGCAAGAAAGGTTCAGAAAATACGTGATGAAGGCTGATCCCAAATAATGACAGTTCGGTTCAGTCTCACGGATTACGTAAGCCAGCTATTGGCATACGCAGTCTACGACAAACTGGATGACGGCACTTATGCCGGACGAATTCCACAATGTAGAGGGGTGGTAGCATTCGGAGCAACCTTGCGCGAATGTGAAGATGAGATCCACTCAACCCTTGAAGATTGGATTCTGGTTGGTCTCAAGTTGGGGCATCTCTTACCCGCGATTGCTGAAATCAATCTGAACAAGGATCTGGCTTATGCGCCCGTGGAAGCCCTGTAAACACCGGGATTTTATCCGGCGGATGCGGAAGTTGGGCTTTGATGGACCCTATTCCGATACACGCCATAAATTTATGGTTCATGGGCAGAACCGTATGGCGATCCCTTCCAATACTAAAATACTCCGTGCCTCAGCTTCGGATGATAATTCGAGAGGTTGAAGAGATCTTGAATCGTGGTATTACAGTGAATGAGTGGAATAAATTGTGATCTATACTATATGGATTGTGATCATTGGTGTCGTTGGCGTCCCGTACTTTAAAACCCGTAAGCCCGCTTCCGGAAATGCGCTGCAACCGCAAGCATTATTACCAGATAGACAGATGGCAGAATCGTGCATGTTGTCCGGATGATGTGTCCCCATCTGAGGTAACAGATGTATTTCAAGGCTCAGCTCGGGCGATTGTTGAATTGTTGGTGAGTGCATTGCCGGTACGGCAGGATGCGCAAAAAAAATCAAGAGGAGGCAGAGAAAGATGGTTAGTATCGAAGATATTCCGGCAGAGGTCAGGTGGGAGATTGCAGCTAAAGCAGCGAGTGTAACATCAGTAGCTTATGATATGGTCTTTCGGGAAGTTCTTGGCGATAAGTACGACGAGATCGAGCGTCCGATCTATGTCGAAGCAGGAAAGGAGATGAAGAGCCTCGCAACGGCTCTGGGTCTGCCAACGGATAATGCCATGGACCTTGGCGATGCTCAGAGCGTTCTTACAACGATCCTCTACGGACCAGAGTTTGAGTTTGGAAATGTAGAGGGGATCGAAGATCGAGCGGTAGGCAAGGTGACCGGGTGTGCTGTGTTGAATCGGACAAATGAGATGGGACTGGACCCAAAAGTAGTTTGTCTTTCAGCGGGTTAGACCTTCTGTAAATTGACTATCGAGAACCTCAATCACGAGGATTTGCCCTCCAAAACAGGTACTGCGGTAAGTGCATCAAAGCGCTGAGGTGGGGCGCGATGATAGAAGTACTAATAACGAGAAGGAGGTGATAAAAAGACTCAGCGGATATGACCCCATGCTGAACAGATAATCCCCATTCACAGATTTCACTTGTATCTCACCACGACCGGTCCGTAAAACCAAAACCCGATCGATCGAAAACCTCTCACAGACTCCACCGATCGTCGAGCGGAAACATCTCATTGATCCATATCAGGGTCTTTTTGTCGTGAATTATCCGGTATATCCTCGAGAGAACCATACAGTCCTTACCAAATGCGCTGTTCTCCGGATTCAGAACTCCGATCTCTATAATCTCCCTCCTTGACTCGAGGTTATGATTCTGCATGATGCGCCCGATCGGGATGTCCGCACGCATCAAATCCTCTTCCATGCCCTCTGGCATCTGCTTGATCGATGCGAGCGAGCGAGCATAGACGTACGCCACACCTCCGGCACGGAGCAGGACCGTGCGCTCATTAACCTGCTCGCCCGCTGGTATATCGAGCAGTCTGGCGATCTCGTCATCTGCACTGGTGATGTGCTGCTGCTCTGTCTCGACACTGACGCGCTTCTTCGTCATCAGTTCGAGCAGGTGGGTAATCGAGCCGTCGGTTCCTGCGCAGATGCGAAGGCAGGTCGGAAGATCGAGCTTGTATAAGCGGTCGGTGATGTCCATTATGTCCTCACGTCGTTTCCTCAGTCCCCTCTACAAAGATAGTCTGCGATGGGTACGCGATCTCGACATCCAGTTCTTCGAGCAGTTGCATGATCTGAAGGTTGAACTGCTCACGAACTGCAAGAAAATCATCCCATACTGTCGTCTTTGTGAAGCAGTAGATAAAGATATCAAGCGAATACGCTCCGAATTCTGTGAAATGAACCATGTAGAAGTTGTGATCGAAACCGGAATCCTTTTTTATGATCTCTTTGATCCCATCGACCACCTCCTCCATCTGTTTCCTGCTCGTTTTATAAGAGACCCCGAGATTGAATTTTATCCTCCGTTTCTTCATCCTGGTGAAGTTTACGATCTCAGATTTGATGAACCTGCTATTCGGCACGGTCACGAGTGCCTGATCGAACCTGCGTATCCGTGTGGACCGAAGCCCAACATCCTCAACAGTCCCCTCCACGCCATTGACCCGTATCCAGTCGCCGATATGAAACGACCGATCCGAGAAGACCGTTACCGATCCGAAGATGTTGCTCACAGTGTCCTGCGCTGCCAGAGCAAGTGCAAGTCCGCCGATGCCAAGACCCGCCAGGAGCGATGTGACATTCCAGCCGAGATTCTGTATCAGGAAGAGGACTGTAAGCGTCACCACAACGACTTTGAGACTCTTTATAACAAGCGGCACCAGTTGCTCATCGAGTTTCGTCTCGGTCCTCATTGTCACCTGATACATGTAATGGGCAACGACATCGATCAGGTTGAGTAGGAGCAGGAGCGCGACGAATGTAAATGCGAGCGTGAAGAAAAAGTGATGTGCCCATACGATATCGAAGATTCCAATCTGTTCTGGCAGGTGCAGCGAAGCTATGGCAACATAGATTCCACAGACCACGATAAAGTAACCGAGAGGGGATTTGAATGCAGCTACGAGCAGATCGTCGATCTTGGTCCTTGTCTTTTTGACAAGTTCCACCAGTTTCTTCTCAAAGAGGTACAATGCGAGTTTGCGCAAGACAAAGGTGAAAAATATGATTAAGAAGAACGTGATCAGCTCGGCTGTCGAGATGCCTATAGAATACTGATCGAACATGTTTTTGATGTCTTCAAGCATAGTAACCCCTCTGTTGTTGATAGATTATGAAATTTTTCATAGGTCTGTGAGTATGATCACGTTCCCCCTACCCTTCTTCACCTTCTTGACCAATCCCCGATCCTCAAGGTCCGTTATCATCAGACTCGCTTTCGCTTCCGAGCAATTGAGCCGCAGCCGCAGGTCTTTCTGTGCGATCCTACCATCACGCCCCCTGATGATCGAGAGTACCTCCTGCAGATCAGAAGGGATCGCTGATTCCGCACCCTCCGGTTCTAACTCACCCCGTTTCACGGGTTCTTCAGATTCTTCTGGTGCTTCCGGTTCCGGCTCCGGTGGTTCATATCCATAATCTTCCTTTCCGTCCGTTTCGTCCGTTTCGTCTATTCCCTCCGTTCCGCGCTTCCCGTCGCCCTTTTTACCCCTCTTCCACAAGAACAGGGCAGCTATGATTGCCAGAACCGAGAGGATGCCGGTTGCATAGAGTAGTACCATAGAGTCTTCTTCATCCTCGAGGAGTTCTTCGTAATCAAAGATATCCTCGCTTAAATTTATGTCTTCACATAAGTACACGTCTTCAATCGGAGGGAACATCAGGAGATCGAGTACAAAGTCCCCATCCCCTACGATTGTGATCTCTTCTTCGGCACAATACTCGAGCAGATTGCCTCTGTAATATTCGGCACGGATCGCGTATGATCCTTCCGGCAGATCGAATGTGTAACTGCCAAAAGGCGCGACCAGCTTTTGCGGCGGCGTCGAATTCACCAGAACGATCGTGTTCTCGAGTGCTTCGAATGTCGACCACTCATACGTGGTTCCGTGCACCACAGCAGCGGATGCCGGTGGCACACAGACCACAAATATTGCGATAAGTAGCAGACATCTTTGAAGCATCAGAACGTGGTAAGTTTCCCTTCGGCGACCAGTCTGGTGATGTCTGTTATGTCTGCAAGCGACCTGTCGATGATCGCCTCAATCTCCTGCTGTAACACATTCATGTCCGCACCCTCTGCAGGAACGATTCCGGCATCCGCAATAAGCGGCTGGTCGATCGGCTTACCGATCTCGGATAACATGCGGATGTGGATCTCCTCGACCCCGTCCACGGTCTCTGCCACCTCGGATGCGATCTTGTTGGCGAGCAGGTTGTATATCTTCCCGACATGATTGACCGGGTTCTTGCCGCTCGTCGCTTCCATGCTCATCGGTCTGTACGGCGTTATCAAGCCATTGCACCGGTTGCCGCGCCCGACAGACCCATCATCGCCCATCTCTGCCGAGGTTCCGGTCACGGTCAGGAAGAGCGATTCGTTTTTGAGGTCGTCTGCGACATTGATCATGACCTCGATGTCGCGGTCCGTGTACTTGGCTGCCATGTCTCGGATGCGATCGCACAAATCATCTGTTACGCTGATATAGTGCTCCAGATCGTTAAGATGGCGCCCGACCATTGCGCAGGCAACAACGAGCGTGATCTTGTCCTTTTCACGAAGCCCCATGATCTTGGTGTCCTCCCCGATCGCAGGAATCTTCTTCCGAAGATTCATCAGTTCCTGTTCGGCGTGGTATGTGATCTGCTCGGTCTCTGATAGCGGCGCAAACCCGACACCGAAGGACGTGTCGTTCGCACCTGGAATCGTTCGGTGGAAGACGTCTCTCAGATCGGACGACCCCTCCCCGAGTTTGCAGTCGAGAATGATATCGCGCTCCACATTTAAATTCAGGATGTTCTCCTTGAGATAGTCCCGTGCTGCCTGTAGTGCTATGGTATCGGTCGGGATGTGTATACCATCAAACTCCTTCGTGGCTCTGCCGACCAGTAATATATAAATCGGCGAAATGACCTCTCCGCCACCAAACGCCGGGTATGATCTGCCAGCAACGATCTGCGTCTCATCGGTGTTGTGGTGCAGCACTGCCCCGCAGCGGTCCATGTACTCGGCACATAGTGCTTGACTGACCGCTTCGGCAAGTCCGTCTGCGATGCTGTCCGGATGTCCGATGCCCTTGCGCTCGACAAGTTCAATCTCCTGCTTCTCAATCGGGGTCTGCCTGAGCGGTTCCACCTTGATGTTTCGTGTCATTGGAAGTACCTCTATGCTGAAGTGTATCTGTGCCGATGATATAAGATAGTAGTTCTGGTCGGATGCTGGATTTGCGGATGCGCTAATGAGTTTTCCAAGCGGATTGGGTTGGACTGTTACGCCCTCCGTGCGTCCCGCATGCGAAACTTATATATAGGTGAAGTGTCAATTGTGTTATTAAATTCATCATGTGGAGACGGAATTTACAATGCGCATCGCCTTGGTTATGGCATTGGTTATAAGCATAGAGAGGTTTATAACTATGAATATAACAACTAATATCACTGCATTGAGGTGGGTCGTCAGCGTGGAGGGTAGGCAACCTTCCCACCCAATGTTGTAATTCGGGCAATGTGGCAGTAGATTTTATTCCATGCCTGACGGTAGGCGGTTCAAATCCGCCACTCCACCATCTACATGCGCTTATCACATCACTCGACGCGCTCTTGATCCTGCAGGCGATGAGTTGATATGGGATACACGGTGGTCGAATGCCATGAAAGTGCGTGATGTTATCAAGATGATCGAATCAGATGGCTGGTATCCGGTTACGATGAAAGGGGGCCATCGGCAGTACAAGCACCCGACCAAAACGGGAAGGGTGACCTTTCGCCGGGTCATCCCAGCCACGATTTGGCTCCCGGAACATTAGGCAACATATTAAAACATGCGAAACTATACTCAGCACCTGCATAAACTACGATTTTTTTATTGGTGGAACCAAACTGATACAACCCACAAACAAGGACTCAGCGCCTTGCTCACACTACGATTTCAGAGATTTGAAAAAGCTCAAGTTGTGGCGGTGTGAAGTATA
>QMVM01000098.1 GCA_003661105.1 Methanosarcinales archaeon
ATTGTCTTACGCAACCACAACTGCCATAATGGAGCACTGTCGATATGAAAAGTCGTTTACACCGATAATCTGTGTCCATCTGTGTTAATCTGTGGCTGATACTGTTTTAGCCACAGATTAACATAGATTTCACTGATTACACCCATCTAATCATATTTGTATTTGCCGGGTTGGCGTCATGTTTTCAACCGACCAGAACAAATTAAAAATTCTCGGTATTGTGTATTTAGAGGCGTGAACTGGACTTTTAAGCAGACTTAGTTATATTTGAAGCGTTGATCGCCCACGATTCCGGGGTTATATTGGTAGCATGACTATTTTCGGAGCAAGTCTCCGATCTTCCACCAAAAGCAATAAATGGCACGGCTGGCATGTCTATGTAAGTAACAGTGGGTGAATAAAATGCAAGAATTCATAGAAAAACCAGCAACGATTGTACCGACTCCGAACCTGCAGGACTACGACGAGACGCATAAGACCTTCCAGTGGAAGGATGCGTACGAAAAAGTTGAATGGTTCGAAGACGGCAGGTTAAATGCCGCATGTAGTGCAGTGGACCGGCACGCCGGATCATGGCGGAAGGACAAGATTGCATTGTACTGGCAAGGGGATGATAAAGCTTCTACATACACGTTTCACGAACTCTCCAATCTTTCAAACAAATTTGCCAATCTTTTAACGTCATCCGGCATCAGAAAAGGGGATCGCGCATTCATATTCCTGCCAAGAATTCCTGAACTCTACGTGAGTTTTCTCGGCATCCTGAAGACCGGTGCGATCGCGGGCACCATGTTCTCGGCATTCGGACCAGAAGGGTTATACGACCGTCTGCATGACAGCGGCGCAAGATACCTGATCACCAATTCGGAACTGAAAAGCCGGGTGTATGAGATAAAAGACGATCTTCCTGACCTCGAACAGATAATAATAGTGGATGAGACCGATGTTTTGGGTGGCGAGATCAGTTACCCCGCAGGGATGGAAAAAGCATCCGGTACGTTCGATGTTGCGAAGATGTTGCCGGACGATCCTGCATTTATGCTGTACACGTCCGGAACCACCGGAAAGCCGAAAGGAGTGGTGCACCGGCATCTTGCAATCGCCGGGCAACACGTGACTACCGAGTGGGTGCTTGATCTCCATGAGGACGATATCTACTGGTGTACGGCAGACCCGGGCTGGGTCACAGGGATCTCGTACGGGCTGCTCGGACCGTGGTCGTGCGGCGCATCGGTCGTGGTTCATGGCGGGAGATTCGATCCTGCTGTATGGTACTCGATGATCGATCAGTACAAGGTGACGGTCTGGTACAGCGCGCCTACCGCTTTTCGGATGCTGATGCGAACTGCTGATGCACACAAAAACTATGATCTTGGTAGTCTCAGGCATATCTGCAGCGTCGGCGAGCCGCTGAATGCCGAGATCGTTCACTGGGGCATCCGGACATTCGGACTGCCGATCCATGACAACTTCTGGCAGACCGAGACCGGCGGCATCCTGATCGCCAATTATCCGTCGATGCCGATAAAACCCGGATGGATGGGAAAGCCGATACCGGGGATCACCGCCGCAATACTTGACGAGGACGGGGATACTGTACCGCACGGCACGGAAGGCGATCTCGCGATCACGCCTGCGTTTCCATCAATGATGCTTGAGATCTGGAAAAATCCTGCAAAGTATGCAGAGTACTTCGAGGGTGGCTGGTATCTCACAGGGGATAAGGCAGTGCAGCACGAGGACGGCTACTTCCTCTTCATTGGCAGGGCTGATGATGTGATCAACACGTCAGGCGAGCGGGTCGGTCCGTTCGAGGTGGAATCTGCCTTGATCGCGCATCCCGCAATCGTTGAAGCGGGTGTCATCGGAAAGCCGGATCAGTTGCGCGGCGAGATCATCAAGGCGTTTGTCGTACTTGCCGACGGCTATGCGCCGACAGACGATCTGAAAGCTGATATCAGGAAATTTGTGAAGACTAAATTGGCAGGACATGCATATCCGCGGGAGTTTGAGGTTGTGGAGACGCTTCCAAAGACCCGGAGCGGTAAGATCGTGCGAAGGATGCTTCGGGCAAAGGAACTCGGGCTTCCGCTCGGGGATATCTCAACGCTGATGGGAGATGAGTGATGGGGGTGGGGGGTGTGCATTACATTTCAATAATTACAAATAGCCTTACAAGCCAAGAAGTTTAAGTATTACAAAAAAATAGTACATTTTATGGAATCAAGTATAACAATCCCGACCGCCTTCGACCCGAAGTTTGAGAGATCCGCGGAGTTGATAGCGTATCTGACAAAAGGAATCACTTACAGAGACAACGGAAATATTCGCGTAGCAGGCAAGTCCGAACTTAATAAGATCATTGCTGAAAAATACGAGCAGAATGATTTCATCGGTGCGAATGAGATTCTGGGGGCTGCGAGAAACATCTCTGCTGAGTGGACATCGTTTAAACTTACAAAACGTGTATCAAAATCAGTCAGGTTATCCATGAGCGCATATCTAAAAGTTATTAAATATTCATCCCAAAATAAACTGTCATTAGCTGATAGTATCAGAAAAATATTATTATCGTCAGCGGTGATAAGGATTTCATACCCTTGATACGAAAGATAGCCGAACACGGGAAAAGGGCAATTGTCGTTGGAGTTAAGGGCAGTACCTCATATCCATCAATCAAGGAGTGCGACCGCCTCCATTTTGATTTTTTGAACTACAGTGATATACACCGCAATCCACAATTCGTTTGGTGATCCAATGATAGAACTAAGAAGCGAACCATACACCCTTCTCTCGCGGCCCGATATCCCTGAGACCGAGAAGCGATTTCGAACCCACCTTAACGCAGGTTGGTGCAGCGGCGTCATGTTCGGTGTGCTGGTACACCACAAGTTTGCACAGCCGATCGAGTACGACGCCATGCTCTGGAATCATGAATCGGTGCTCTTTGTCGAGTACAAGGACTCGGTTGGTGCTTACAGGAGGATGAGTGCAAAACGAGCGCAGCAAGTATCTGCAGCCTCCCGGAACATCGCAAGGAGATTCGGATTCGATAGATGCGCATATATCATGGTGGTAAACGGAATTCCCGAAGAGACGAAGAAAGGTGAAGTCGTTACAATTCCGCTTGCGGATCTGCCGGAGTATGAGCCGCTGTTCAAATCAACGATACCTGAACTCGATTATGTTAATAAACTGATAATAAAGTATGAGCGGAAGGAGAATCCTGCCGAGGTGACACGGGAGAGGACGGTTCGTGAGTTGAATATACTTAAAGGCATGATTGAGCAACTGCAATAATCGAAGATGTCGGGTCAGGTTGTGGTAAATCAACATTGGCAATGGAAGTGATTAGATTGATGAAATCTGTGCAATCAGCGTTAATCAGTGGCTAAAAACAATATTAGCCACTGATTGACACAGATGAACACAGGCGTGCCGAGATAAATTCATACTCGCCAGCTGGTGAAAATCCGAGCCTCGAGGAAAGGTTAGCCACCACCTCAGAACTGAACCCCACACCCGGCATGGTAACGGGCTGATGTGACGCCGGGGGATGGGATACCGGGCCACAACGAAGGATGTTGGTTATAACCCAAGTTTCCCACCCAAAAATCAAAACCAGCCGCGTAGGGCTGTATGCCTCTAAAATTTCGGGACCAGTATCAATTTGGGGCAATGAGGGTCCGACCGAAAAATCCAGTAACACTGACCAGGATCCGGGATGCCCAATAGTACATGTTCCGAACCAGCGCCTACGAGATCATCTGCCAGATAGTGTTCACCATAACTCCCAGATTTTTATTAAGACTTGCTACGAATATTCAGAGAATGAATACTGTACCCTATTAAAAACTGGTCCCAAGAAATTTCTGAGGGAAAACAGACGCATGAACCAGAGCCAGCCCGAATCACCACCCTATCAGAAATCGTTAAAACCCACCAAGCATACACTTAACACATGAACAGCAGACTCTCCGACCGGATCGACCCCGATGCCCGCGGCACCCTGCGCATTCTAACCGATCTCGTCGGGATGCCGACAGCGGTTCCGCCCGGCGATAATTACGAGGAGATCGTCGATTACCTGATGCCAAAATTCGCAGATCTTGGATTTGAGGTTGAGGAGATATGCATCCCTGAAGCGATATTCAAACAGAAGATGAAAAACCCGGAACTGCATGGAAAACGGGCGAATCTGCACGCGTATCTCGATGTCGGCGCTGACCGGACGCTTGTGATCTACACGCATCTCGATGTGGTTCCTGTAGGCGATGGCTGGACATTCCCGCCGTACGAGGGCACGATTGCGGACGGCAAATTCTATGCACGGGGATCTGCGGATTCGAAGGCAGCGGTCGCAGCACTCTTAACAGCGCTCTCCCTCTTAAAGGAACTCGGTATCACGCCCGCATACAACCTCAATATTGCACTGACAACGGACGAGGAGATCGGTCCGTATTCGGGACTTTGTTATTTCGCTGACATCGGTCTCCTATCAGGGGATTATTTCCTGTGCATGGACGGCGAGGGCGATGACGTCATCATCGGCACAAACGGGATACTCACATGGCGAGTCGATGTTTTCGGAAGGACGTACCACAGCGGCAGCAGTTTTTTAGGCGTAAACGCACTCGAAAAATCGGTTGCGCTGATGAACGGGCTGCTTGCACTGAAGAGCGAGGTCGAGGACAGGCGGTCAGAGATGCCGAGCAGTCCCGTAGTCGCTGAGAAGACCGGTTTTTTAAATGTGAAACCGATTCTGAATATCACGATGATCGAGAGCGGCGTAAAGGAGAACGTGGTTCCCGGGAGATGCACCATTCGCGGCGACCGCAGGGTGATACCTGAAGAAACATTCGATACCGCAATCGAGGAGATCAAAAGGGCGCTCGAGAATGCCGCAGGTGCCGATGCCGATACGAGCTACGATTTCAATTACGAGCTTGGATATCCACCGATGGTTACCGATGCGAGCCATCCATGGATCGGGCGGGTTCTGGCTGTTGCAAACGAGGTGTCGGACCGCAAGATCGGTATCGCGGGCGCACAGGGTAGTCTCGACGTCGCTTATGTGATCGGGATCACAGGACAGCCGGTCTGCTGCCACGGCGTCGGGAGGTTGCTTGAGAGCCGGGCACATGCCGAGGATGAGAACGTGCGCCTCGAGGATCTGGTGCGGTACACAAAGTTTTTGGGGCTGCTGCTGACAGAGTGATAGAGATAGGCAGAGCGATACTATGAAATCCACAAAATCCCTCGAATTTATAAACAACCATAACGCAATGCTTGCGACGATAATTATGTTCAGCGTGTTGTTCATGATCTTGATTATCGGGATGCTCATACCGCTATTTGCGGACGTCACTCTCGATGCCGGGTGGTTTAACAACAGGACAATGCTGCCAACCCTCCTTCTGGCACTGCTTCTTGGCGTATGCCTGCTTATACCAGACGTCTCGCCGACAAAAATTCTTGTGCTACTCGCGATTGTGGTTGTGAAAACCGCGCTCTTTGATGAACTATCGATATGTCATAACGCCGCGATCGACGTGGCGGTGCCGGTACTACTCTTTGCCGCGCTTGCGGTCGTATACCGGGTCCTCCGGCTGCCCAAACTGACACTCCGCAGCGTAAGCCCGCATATAATCCATATCGGCATCGTTCTGATCTTGATCGGAATCGTCGTGAGCACAAACATGAGGATCGATGGATCCACGGTTATACAGAATGGTGAATTCGGCGACTACACAGGGCAGCCCTACTCCGTAAAGGTCACTGGAATCTCGAACCAATACGAGGGCGCGCCTTACGACGAACACCCGGGGTCATCTTATGTGACCCTGATCGATTTCGAGCTCTATAAGGGGGACGCGCTGATCGATCGCGATGCGGTCAAATTCATCACGGACTACAAGTGGGGGCAGTCGTATGCCACGAACTATGTCCACCGATCGCTCACAGAAGAGGTGTTCATCACCACGAAGATGGTCGAAGGCGACTACGCCAATCTATATATGCGCACAGCACCGTGGATCACCGCGGTCTGGGGCGGGATCCTCCTGATGTCTCTCGGAATCGTCTTGCTCATGTACTCAGTTAAAATTGGGAAAGAAGGAGCAAAAGCAGCAGAAACGATAAAAGAAAGGGAGAAAGAAGCGAAGAAAGATAAGAGCGAGAAAAGAGGGAAAAGAGGGAAAAGAGAAAGATCAGGGAAGAGTGAAGACAAGAGTGAAGACAAGAGGGGGGGAAAAGATGGTATCGACGGAAGATACGAAGATTTGCTGCAGAAGGAACTGTCTGAACTGAAGGCAAGATAGGGAAGAGAAGAAGAAAGCGAGAAAAGAGAAAAGGAGCGAGATGAAGACGATCATCATCGGCGGCGGGCTCTCAGGGCTTGCATCTGCGTACAGGATGCTAAAAGAGGACATATCTGATGTAACCATCCTTGAGAAAGGTTCCGAAGTCGGCGGGATGGCTGCGAGTTACCATATCGACAACTATCACATCGAAAAGTATTACCACCACATCTTCGCGAGCGATTCAGAGCTGATAGATCTCATCGGGAGCATGGGTCTCGGTGCTGACCTGCAATGGCTCAAAGGAACCACTGGCTATTATATCGACGGAAAGATACACCCGATGAACACGCCGATCGAACTGCTCAAGTCGCCGCTCTCGGTTCCGGACCTGATACGGATTGCATACACAGTCCTTGTGACCAGGCGGGCAAAGGATGAGGAGATTTATAAACTCGATCGCGTCACCGCAAAGGAATGGATCCTTAAGAATGCCGGAAGATCCGTTTACGAGCGGTTCTTTGAGCCGCTCTTGCGGAGCAAGTTCGGTAGCAGCCACGACCGCGTATCTGCTGCATGGCTCTTCGGGCGCATCAGGATCAGGTCGAACAGGTCCACAAGTGGCGAGAAGCTTGGATACCTGCGTGGAGGTTTTCATCGCCTCGTCGCACGTCTGACAGAATCGATCGTTGCGATGGGCGGTGAGATCCGGACGAACTGCGAGGCATCAGAGATCAGAACCGTTGATGGAAGCGTCTCCGGCGTCGATGCCGGCGGATACATCGACTGCGACTCCGTGATCTCGACGGTATCCCCTCATGCACTTTTAAAGATAATTTCGGATGCGCCTGATATCCCGTATCAGGGAACTGCGTGTGCGCTCTTTGGCATGAACAGGTCACTGATGCCGGATATGTACTGGTTAAACATAAAATCAAGCGTACCTTTTGGTGCGGTCATCGAGCATACGAACTTCCTTCCGGTCTCGGATTACGGAGAGCATCTGGTATACGTGACTGCATACTTCCAGGACGATACAGATCCGAGATGGCGGTCTTCGGAGCAGGAACTGATCGATTCGTATCTGGGCGGGCTTCTGGAGTTATTTCCGGATTTCCACCGCGATGAC
>QMVM01000099.1 GCA_003661105.1 Methanosarcinales archaeon
AGATTAACGCAGATGGACACAGATTAGCGGTGTAAACCACTTTTCAGACCGATAGTTCTCCATTATGGTAGTTGTGGTTGCGTAAGACAATCCGACGTTATCAGAAAATAATAAAAAGATTCCAATTTTTAGACAGTGCATGTTTGACACAAGCGAGAAGAGCCAGGTTGGCAACCCTATCCGTACACAGTATTAATAGAGTTGATCGCAAGACATAAACAACGTGAAATAACAAGAGGCGAAGAAAAAATGAAAGTATGTATCCCAACAGAAGGAGAAGGCGGAATCGACGCTCCTGTCGGTCAGCACTTTGGCAGGGTTCCGAGCTACACGATTGTCGATCTCGACACGAACGAAGTTGAGGTGATCCCGAATACCAGCGAGCATATGGGTGGCGTCGGGCTGCCCCCGGAGTTCATATCAAAGACCAGTACTCACGTCATGCTCTGTGGGGGGCTTGGACCGAAGGCTGTTACGATGTTTGAGCAGTTCGGAATCGATGTCTTTGTGGGTGCAGCGGGTACTGTGCGCGAGGCAATCGAGGCATGGCAGCAGGGACGGCTTATGGAAGCGACCGACGAGAACGCTTGCGAGGAGCACCGGCACTGAGCTTTATGGCTCACTTGCCGGGTACACAAAGAGCCTATCCGGCATACTCATACCCTGGAACCGCTCAAGATACTCATAAGGTATACTGGAAGGATTGAGGTCTGCGAAGAGATCAGGATATATCCACTGTGTTATATATACGACACCGGTGATGTATCCGGGTCATGTATGCATATCTACTGTAAGCAGGTGAGCACTGCAAGTATCATCACAACGATCAGTATCTCACCCCGCCTATAATATATCCATCGGACAGTGCAGGCGCAAGTTTAGGGGTGTTCTATTGAGCCTGCCACGTTTTTAGCCCTGCTGTATCCGATGCCATTCTGCGGATATGCTATGATTTTTTTAAGTCTACCGGGTTTGCCTACACTCTATAAATAGGAGATTAAGTATGCAAATATCCTGCCCTATAAAAACTCGGCTAAATTCAAAAACCCGAACAAATCAAGGCTATTAAGATCGCGGACATGAACATACAGAGATTCTTCTGAGTGGAGAAACGATGTTCAAATGGCAACGATGGAATCCATCCTCGCAGTCCCTTTCAGTGTCCAGTAGCCGCATCTGCTGCAAATCTGTAGATGTCCGCATACGTGCAGACGTTTTCCACACTTCGGGCATCTGGTCAATTGTTGTACGTTTTCCATGATATTCACCGATTCGATTTTTGTATCGTTTGAGCTGCTGATGTCGTTTGTCCTGATTTGCAGCATATCGCCCGGGGGTGTCATGAGAGATTACCCCACTCCCGCCCCACCCCCTACCACACCCCCGCATCAAACATTCAGGAGGCGATATATGTCGCTACATCGATGCGGGTTTTTCGAGTCTACCGCAAGCGTATGCCTGCATCCACTAAGTTGGATGTTAGGTGTGTATATAGTTATCCCTACAAATATTAGGTTTTGAATGAAAATCCAAACTTAGCGAGACTTGCCGCTTACGGAATCTTCCACCACATCACCACTGCCGATTGCGGCTCCATAGAGAGACCTTTCGAAGAGACGTACTGTTCAATCACATCTTTCGTGTGATGATCAACCTCCACGTATTTGCCAATAAAACTCGCTATGTACCTCACTTCCTGCTCGAAGTCCCGTTCAGCGCCGTAGTTCATGATCCGCACATCCACGAGCCGCCCTAACTGCCTGAGTAGCAGGTAAGCGAAGTAATCGGCGTCAGGATCGAACTCGCCCTCATAGCGCTCCCCGGTTATCCTGGTCCACATCTCCTTTGCCATATCATCCCTTCCTGCCGGTTGTATCACCGCACAGTACTGCATTGACGCTGCTTCCATCTTCTCCAGGTGTTCTTCGAGGTCTTTCATCTGCCACAGGAAATGAGAGCAGACAACCAGATCGAAACCACCTCCAAGCTCACGCTCACCCGCATCCATCCAGTTTTTTGCTACTATCTCAACATTTCCAAGGCCGCGAGCCTCGAGATTCTTCTTAAGAGATCTTACTGCCACCTCTGATGATTCGATCACCACAACCTGCTTCACCTTCGCGGCAAGCGGTATCGTCAGTGTTCCGGGTCCCGCGCCGATCTCCAGAACCCGGGAGTTCTCATCCAGTATCCCACCAAGCGCGTCTATCGCTTTCCTTCCGTATTCGTAATCATTGTATCTAGCGATCGCACTGTGGTCTTCTGCAAGTTTAGCCCGGAATTCGGGGTCGTATCCGATATTCATCGGCCTCATTCTCTGGTTCCGCATCTCATCCCATGCGCGTCTTGTGTCCAGTCCGTTTGTTTTAGCTGTCATAATGGTCAGCGGTCTCCGGCGTCTGCTCGGGTGTATGTGTGCCTTGCCCTAAATTTTAAGTTTAAATAACGACGCTGCTGCAACGATAGATAAAACGAAGCCGTAGGCGAACGCCATCTCCAGACCGATCGTATCCCATAGCAAACCTGTGATTACGCTGGCAGGCAGAGCAGCCAAACCTGTTGCCGTGTGAAATGTCCCAAGCGCCATAGCTTTCAGATCCGGTGGTGATAAATCGACGACAAACGCCCTCTGGACGCCATCGATCATAGCATAGAACACGCCGTATAATACGAATAGCCAGACGATCTGAAATAGACTTGAGACAAAAACGAGACCGAGTGAGGTTAGCCCAAATAGCACATAACCGATTCCGATAACCGGTTTTCTACCAATCTTATCCGAGATCATGCCTGCGGGAATTGTGAAAATGGTATAAATTATATAGAAAGTTATGTACAACAAGATAACTATGGGGTAGCTTAGACCAATATCGACCGCACGTAGCATCAGGAAAGCATAGCCAAAGTTCCCAAGTGCAAATACCGTTGCGACGATGGTGAAATACTTAAGCTGGGGGGTGAGAGCTTTGAAACTGATCCGTATGGATTTTGTAGTGTCCGGGAGGGGCTGAATGGTTTTCTTCTTCTCTTCTTTCACAAATAGTATCAGCAGAACTGCGATCAACGATGGGATGCCGGCTAGCAAGAAAACATTTCTGAAACCGAGCGAAATAAGTATGATAAGAGCCAGAACAGCTCCGAGAATCGAACCCATCCCATCCATAGCCCTGTGAATACCATACGCCTTCCCTCTGACATCATCGGCACAGGACTCGGCTATAATCGCGTCCCTGGGCGCGTTCCTGATACCTTTCCCCACTCTCTCAACAATCCTGATCCCAAAGACCGCCTGCCATGTATATGCGAATGCGAAGAGAGGTTTTGAGAGCGAAGAAAGTCCGTAACCGGCAAGGATGAATGGTTTTCTTCGTTTAATCTTATCGGACCAGTAACCAGAGAATACTTTTAACAGGCTGGCAGTAGTTTCAGCAGAACCTTCGATCAAACCAATGACCGTTTTACTGGCACCAAGTACTCCGTCCAAAAATAGCGGAATTAAGGGAAAGACCATCTGACTTCCCAGATCAGTAAACAAACTGACCAGACCAAGGATGATGATATTGGTTCCGATGCCTTTCATCAGGCGGGTTCTGAAATGTTTAGCTCCCTTCACATTACCTCCTCTGTGAGTTCTTGAATCTTCTTTTTCGCGTCCTTTAGAGCATCAATACCCTTTTCAGTTATTTTATAGTATTTTCTTACCTTTCCGCTGACGACTTCGTCTCTTCTTGTCAGGTAGCCGTCTTCCGCTAACGAATGAAGTATGGGGTAGAGCGTTCCGGAACTTATTATGTAACCGTGCCTTCTTAGTTCATCCATCATCTCTACTCCAAATATCTCCCCCTCGGATGCATGATGCAGGATGTGTATTCTGATAAACCCCAGAAAAATGTTTCTCATCATAGTATTGTCTGACGATATTGGTAGTCTACATCGTACAAAAACCTTTTGGTTCTGGATATCAAAGGAGAAAAGGTACTGGTAAGTGCATATATAGGCCAAGTGACTTTCCTTTTTGCTTAATCGTCAGAAATGAGGACGTACTCGAGTAAGTTGTGGTAAATCAACACGGGACATGGACCTGATGATTGACAAAACCAGTGGAATCCGTGTTAATGGCTTCGCCGCTGCTGTCGCAGTCAGTGGCTAAAAACCTTTGTCAGCCACAGATTACACAAGTGGACCCGGATTACATATCACCTGCGCCATTTTTTGATTTGCGTATGTCCGGGTCCGGCTCGTGAAAACATCTCTGCCGATGATTAGCGTGTGTTCACTCTTCGTCTTCAACTTCTTCGCTTACTGCTTTGGCTTTCTTGCATCTGCAATGTGCGCAGTTTCCGTCGCATTCACAACCCATGTACTCTACCTCCTTTTACGTTTTAGGAGATTATGATGTTAGGTATGGAAATAAGTTGCCCTAAAAAAGTTAGGTTTAGCGCAAAAACCCTAAACATCATTCACACCTTCGTCCGCCGCATCCGGATCACCGCGGCAGCCGTAACAAGAAGAAGCCCTGCGACGATAACGACCTTCCATGGGGTACTATCCTCCACAACAAACGAGACCGGCACCCTGACGCCTGCGCCAAGACCAAGCCCACCTGCGACGTCTCCGGATGGGCAAGCCGTGATCAGGATGCTTCCTTCGTGCTCACCAGCTTCTGCATGATCTACCGATACCACAACAACCTTGTTCTCCTTTGTAGCAAGATCGAACTCCAGAGGATCCGCGGTAATCCCGATTCCGTCCACCGTGAGCACAACATGCTCTGCCGCGTCACCGGTGTTGATCACGTACATCTCTCGTATCGCTACCTCTTCCGGGCGCACCATGTCAAAGTCGATTCTGTCAGGTGATGCGCCGACACCGATCCCGGATGCTTGTGGAATTACCAGGAAAAGAAGGAGAAGGGGGATTATCCCCCTAAGACTCGCTCTCTGCAACGAAAAGAATCGTTCCATCGTACATTCCTCCTGCCCAGTCAGGCACCACAAGGTTTGCGAGAATCTCGTACTCATATCTGAAGTCTGACGTGTCTGATGGCACCACGCTTGAGAAACCTCCGACAGTCCCGCCGTTTAACCGGAGTGACTCGTTGTAGAAGCAGCCAGCGTCATCAAGCGTCATTGCAGAGACCTTTGCAGAACTTGCTCCGGTGTTCACGACTGTTATTACCTGATTTGCAGAAGTCATCCCTGCTCCGACCTTCCCGAAGTCAACAGTCGTCGTCGGAACGGTCATCGAGATCGCGGGGATGATCTCAGCGGTGAGCGTTGTTGAACTCCCTCCTCTGGTATATTCGACCTCAAAGACCTCCTCTGCCGGCAGATAGAGAATCTTCTCCTTAAGCTCCTTCTTCGCAAGTTTGAATGCCGACTTCTCATCAGGCGTTGCAACTCCGGTCTTGCACCTCTTTCTCATATCAAAGAATCCTTCCTGGAAAATGCCCCCCTTCACGCTGACCACAACCATGTTGCCTGTCGATTTCTCGATGAACTTGTAGTTATAGTTCTCTACTGTGAGATTCACACTATCGGTCCCGTCCGGAAGCTCGACTGTGACGTCCTCACTTGAGTTTAAGATATACTCAAACGTCTCGTTGTGCCCGTCTGACGGGTGTGCGCTGACAATCTCCAGATCGCCGCGTGCCGGAACTCCATCCCACACCAGGAATGCTGTCTGGCTTGCCTTAAACGCTGCTGCAACGCACGGGCAGATGTGACCGTGTGCCGCAGCCAGATCATCCAGTGAGATATCCAGAGGTTCTCCTGTTTCGTCATCGATCCGGAGCGTAAGATATGTAAACTCCTCGGAAGCGACGATCTCGATCCATTCAGCCACATCCGGATGCGGCGTAAGCGCACTGCCATCGTATGCGTAAGTCAGGTTCTCAAGCAAACCCGGAATCTTCTTGCCTGTGAAGTATCCCTCACTTATCATCAACGGAACGACGACCGGGTCTGTGGCGTTCTTAACGATCGGTTCTAATGTGAATTCAGGGTGAAGCGTCTCGTTGTGGTGGATAAACGCAGCTTCTGTACCTCCAAGCCCGATCGAGGGATCTCTCCAGTACCGAAGCTTCAGCCGTGCCTGATCTGCGAGTGATGACGTGCTGTTCACCCATCCGGCAAAGTTCTTCTCCTCCCCAGTCCCGTGCGCAACGAGAACGAGCGTCTCTCCTTCCGGATCCGTGCAGAGGTCAGCCGTGCGATCCGCAACTATTCCGGCCATGAGCCAGTGGTCATCCATCGCAGCGGTGAGGGCGATCTCGGAATCGGTCTCGACCGGTACAAGTTCCTCTTCTCCTCCCGGGTGCCCGGTCGCCGGCATGCCTCCGTCAGCGCCAGCCTCGAGCGATATATATGATATTACGCATTGGCCGCCCGTAGAAACGACTGTTCGCTTCATCTCCACGCCCTCGACGGTGACGTGCTCGGTTGTCCGCGGAAGCGCATCCCGAAGCCCGAGCACATACTCAATCTCCTGGATATGGCTGCTGTGTGATGAGACGAAGAGTGGTACAGCGATGATCTTTGTGACACCTGCGTCATCGAGTCTATCGACTGCGAGATTGATCGTCTCATTTGGTACAAACTCGAGGAACCCGAGTTCGACCGGGTACGGCATATCCACCTCATCTGTTATATTCCGCACAGGGCTGCACCAGCTCTCGCTCGGGCTTCCATGTGCTACGACGAGGACTCCGATCTTTTCATCAGCCCCGCCATTCTCATAAGCTCCGGCAACAACAGGTGCGATCAATGATAACAGGATCGTTATCGCCACGATTGTTGACAGAGTTCTTCTAATTGCCTCAAATCTTCTATCTTCCATATTATACCTCCTTTTGAGTGTATCTATGTGGGCAGTTAGGTTTGTAAATAGTTAACCCTAATAAAGTTAGGTTTTTGAGAAATACCTACAATGCGCGGATAAATGAGGGATATCAGATCGGCAGATCCGCATCCCTAATCGTGAGACTTTTTATTATCTTCTGGAATGGGATCGGAAAACCACGGAGAGCACAGAGGACACAGAGAAAACAGCAACTCTCCGTGCCCTCCGTGCCCTCTGTGGTTAATCTTCTTCGCCATAATCTGGGCCCCCCGAAAAAATTAAAAAGTCTCATATTTAGAGTCTTTTTATTATTTTCTGGGAACGTTGGATTGTCTTACGCAACTACAACTTCCATAATGGAGAACTATCTATCTGAAAAGTCATTTACACCGATAATCTGTGTCCATCTGCGTTAATCTGTGGCTGACAATATTTTAGCCACAGATTAACACCGGTTTCACTGGAGTGCCGAGATAAATTCATACTCGCCAGCTGGTGAAAATCCAGCCTGAGGAAAGGCTAGCCACCACCTCAGAACTGAACCCCGCACCCAGTCTGGTAACAGACTGATGTGAGGC
>QMVM01000100.1 GCA_003661105.1 Methanosarcinales archaeon
AAATTATGTGTTCAAGATCGAGCATCAGGAAGACCTGACACTCCTATCAAACTCAGCTGATAGTAATCTTCTCCCTAAAGATACCATCCACATCTGCAACCACGACTTCTATATCAACTTCTTTTCCGGTAAGTTCCTTTAATGCTCCTTTGAGATAGCCGCGCGTGATGCCGCAGATCGAAGAACGTACCGGGAGTTTACGATCCCTGAGAATATCCCGTATAAAGGATTCAAGTATATTAATATATATCGCACTATCCTCTATGCGATCGATCTCTATCTCATAGCCATACCACATATTTGTACGATGTATAAACGTGTCCAGAGCTTCCTCGACATTTTCGATTATGCCGAACTGGTCTCGTGCCTTCCTACCAAGCCTTCTCCCAGCGTCCTCACCCATACTCACGAAGACCTCCTCACGGTCCTCTGCTTTCACCATCTTATCCATCATATCCGATATCTCTCCAGCGAGTATCTTCAATGACTTGTTAAGCGCCTTGCAATCTTTCAATTCGTCCTGCAATGACTGTACATGTATCGGTTCCTTGTCGGACATGATAATGCCTCCACTATAAGAGAGGAGTTGCTTTCATATAAATCTTATTTACCACCCATCCGTGATCGGTCCGATCTCGCTGATCACGGTGTCCGTATCTTGGCTGGGTAAGACATCTGTTCACCGTCGAGATGAGATTGCAGAGAGCGCTGGGATGGCGAAACTGGATCGGCTCTCCACAATGCTACGACAACATCTCAACATAGCTTTGGAGGTGGCATCTCTTTACTGCGAGACCTAAATGCTGGCGATTCTTCAGTTAACAACAATCTTTTCTTTGCAGACGCCTTCTACATTCCCGTATACGATTTGCACATCCACATCCTTACCAGTAAGTTCCTTCAGTGCTCCTATGAGGTAGCCGCGCGTGATGCCACATAGCGGAGAGTCTGTCGTGAGTCCTCGATCCTGAAGGATATCGCGTACGAAACACTTGAAGACATTAATGTAGATCGTACCATCTTCAATGTGATCGATCTCGAGATCGTATCCATACCACGAGTCTGTATGATATATACAGATATCCAAGGCTTCTTCTACCTTCTCGATCTTGCCGAACTTCTCTCTCGCCTTTTTACCAAGCCGCCTGCCAGCATCCTCACCCATACTCACACATATATCCTTAGACCCGCCTTTTTCGGCTATTTCGTTAAGCACACACGAAACTTCTCCGGCGAGTATTTTCAATGCCTTGGTAAGCGCCTTATAATCTTTTAATTCATCCTGCAGTGACTGTATCTGTAGTGATTTCTTGTTGGGCATTACAACGCCTCCATCCCATGACTATAATCGCCGCGTATATAAGTGTTATCATTTGTCTCTGGCATCTCGCGTTGCAGTGATCAACACTTATAAAGAGGCGCGCTATGAATCCCACTCGACATTTATTCTGCCTTAACATTCGTGAATGCGAGAGCATCGGCGCAGCCATCTCTAAGCACCTAATGTCATACCGGCAAGGGTCGTCTACAAGATACTTTTAACTCGAGTTACCAGAGAGTCCTTATCAATTGGATGTTTGGTAGGATACGACAGGCGACATTGTATATATGTTCAGGTGTTTTCTATAGGTTTACTCAAAAATGATGATGAATAACGCAAATTGCACGAACGTATCAAGACCGACCATCTCCAAGCACTAACAACTTTGCAACTCTTGCACGTCACAAATATTAAAGTACCCAGCGATCACTATGTATGAGAATACAAGAGTGATACCATGTCGATTAGATACCCATTCATCACAGAAAAAGCAACCATACAACTGGAAGAGCAGAACAAACTCCAGTTGATTGTGGACATAAACGCAACCAAGAACCACATCAAGAGAGATATCAAGGATATCTATGGGTTTGACGTTGCTGCAATCAGGACACTTATCACGCCGAAGGGCAAAAAGAAGGCAATCGTAACGTTTACGGATGACGATGCAGCAACTGAGATTGCCACTCGAATAGGATTATTCTAGGTGAGTGAAGATGGGAAAACGAATCATATCGCAGAACAGAGGGCGAGGAGGTCCGACATATACGGCACCTTCCCATAAATACAAAGCAAAACTGGCACACCCAAACATTAGTGACACAACCATCCGAGCAGAGATTATTGAAATCCTGCACGATCCTGCCAGATCTGCACCGATCGCACGAATCTCCTTTGGGAATGGTGAAGAGCGACTGATCCTTGTGTGCGAGGGGATGTTTGTTGGCCAAGAGGTTGATTGTGGCATAGGGGCTGAGATCAAAGTCGGAAACACTCTACCACTATCTGACATCCCGGAGGGCACCCCGATCTGCAACATCGAATCTCACCCAGGCGATGGGGGGCATTTTGCAAGGGCGTCTGGGGTGTATGGACTTCTGGTCACTCACGATGTCGGCAAGACACTGGTGCAGATGCCTTCTGGTACGATGAAATGGATATCTCCAAGATGCAGGGCAACAATTGGTCTGGTCGCTGGCGGCGGGCGCACAGATAGACCGTTTATGAAGGCAGGAAAGAAATATCATAAATTAAAGACTCGCGCGGCGAAATACCCGCGTGTGAGCGGGGTTGCAATGAACGTGATCGACCACCCGTTCGGTGGCGGCAACCGGAAGCATCCGGGACGGCCAAAGAGCGTGAGTAGAAACACGCCACCTGGTCGGAAGGTCGGAAGCATTGCATCGAGACGGACCGGAAAACGATAATCATGACACGCTTAATATCGCGCGTAACAATTCACAGGTGAAACAATGGCAAAGAAGACAAAGAAGAAACTACCACGAAGGAAGGGAGAGATTACATACCGGGGATACACCATCCCGGATCTGAAGAAGATGTCCCTTCAGGAGTTTACAGAACTGCTTCCCGCATCCCAGCGCAGGAAGATCAATAGGGGTTTTACTGAAGATCACAAGAAACTGATCCAGCGTGTCAAGGACGGGCGCACCATGATCAGGACACATCTTCGGGATATGATCATTCTACCGGAGATGATCGGGATCGATCTTGAGATTCACGATGGCAAGAAATTTAACAGGGTGACGGTGCAACCGGAGATGCTTGGTCATTATATTGGCGAGTATTCGCTTACCCGGAATGTAGTACGGCACGGCAGTGCAGGCGTCGGTGCAACCAGGTCCAGTAAATTCGTGCCGCTTAAGTGATGCAAAATAGTACGAATAGTATATCATACTAATATATCAGCAAGGAGACACCAATGGCAAGGGTAAATTATTCACGCGAATCAAATCCGGACACGTCATCAAAAGCGATGGGGTATGAACTACACGTCTCACCAAAACACACACGTGAGATATGCATTGCAATCAAAAATATGCATATATCGGCTGCAAAGCAGTACCTTACAGATGTGATAGCGCTTAAGCGCGCAATCCCGTTCAACCGCTACACCGACGGCGTCGGGCATCGGCGTGGCAAGATGGCTGCAGGCAGGTATCCGGTGCGGGCGTCCACAGAGGTTCTCAAGGTACTTGTCAATGCCGAGAACAGCGCTATGGATAAAGGTCTGGAACCTAACCGCATGAGAATATCACATGCTGCAACCAAACAGGGCAGAACCATCCGCGGAATCATACCGCGTGCCATGGGCCGCGCAACTGCGAAGAATACCGAGACCGTAACGGTCGAGATTATTTTGGAGGAGTTATAGATGACAGTCGAGAGAAAATTTGTACAGCAAGGGCTCAACAGGGCAAGAATGGATGAGTATTTTGCTGGAGAACTCGAACGCGCTGGTTACGCTGGTATGGAGATGAACAGAACCCCACTGGGAACCCAGATCACTATTTTTGCAGAGAAACCTGGAATGGTAATTGGAAAGGGCGGAAAAGTGGTTCGCAAGCTGACAAAGGATATGGATCAGTATTACGATCTCGACAATCCTCAGATCGATGTGCAGAGCGTGGGCATCCCTGAATTGAATGCGCAGTTGATGGCATCACGAATCGCAAGCGCACTCGAGCGCGGCTGGTATTTCCGAAAGGCAGCGCACTCAACACTCCGAAGAATTATTGGCGCAGGTGCAATCGGGTGCAGGATCGTACTCTCTGGAAAACTCACAGGTCCCAGATCACGGATCGAGAAGGTCGTGGAGGGCTATATAGTACATGCTGGTAAGCCGGCAGAGGAGATCGTACACCATGGGTTTGCGACTGCGGTTCGGAAACTGGGCACGATCGGTTGCAGCGTCCAGATCGTACTGCCTGGCACCGTGCTGCCGGACGTGTTCAGTCTGGTAGAGGTCGAGCCGCCTGAACCTGTGATTGTGGAAGAGACCGGAATCGCGACTGCTGAAGAGATAGTCGGAGCGGAAGTAGAGATTACAGAAGTTGAGGTGGCGACCGAAGCGGAAATGGCCATCATAGAGGCTGAAATTGTTGACAAGTCCACCATCGAAGTGGTGGGAGCGGGTTTGCCTACTTCGGACATCACCCAAACTCCATCTCCAGTTGAAACAGAGGGCATCCCCCCTGAGGCTCCGGACACCGGGGCACTGGCTACGGCAGAATCTCCAGTTGAAACAGAGGGCATCCCCGCCAAACCCGAAACCCGTAATGCGGATGGTATCTGGGAACACAGGCATGACAATCTTGACTGGCATGCGATGGCGATCGCGCACAAACAGGCAAAGCCGGGTAAGCCGGAAGAAGCAATCGTGGTAGAGGAGGAGACCCGGATGAAAGACGGGGTCACCGAGCACAAGCACACCGGTTTTGATTACTGGCATCCGGCATCAAGGATACACAAGGGGGCTTAGAGTAGATGACGAAACTTAAATCAGAAGAGATCAGGAATATGAGCCCACCTGAGCTGCTTGATGAACTCGAATCGCTGCGACTGGATCTAATCAGGGAGCGTGCACTTTCATCTGCAGGAGGCGCGCCAGAGAACCCCGGATTGATCGGAGAACTAAGGCATACCATTGCGCGGATCAAGACGATCCAGAAAGAGAGAGGGTTATGACCTACGAGATCACCCCCGGAAATCTGGTGTACCATACCCTGATCGGTCTTGAAACCGTGGTTTCCGGGAGTACAAATCCTGATATAGTCGGCATCAGCGGCGTGGTGGTTGACGAAACAAGAAACACGCTACTCATTACCACAGGCTACTCCGATTTTTCCGCCATGAACGAAGCAACGGCTGCTGTTTCATTGGAAACCGGAAATACAGCTCCACAGAGTGGTGAACCGGATGAGGCGGGTGACTACTATCTCGATAAAACCATCCCAAAAGCGCATTCCACATTTATCTTCAGTCTGCCGGATGACCGGAAGGTCCGGGTCGATGGGGACTTGCTTGTTGCACGTCCGGAAGACAGAATCTCAAAGAAGCACAAGAACTAAAGAAGAATTAGAAAGGAACTAAAAAGGAAGAGGAATAACCGATGGCAAGAAATATTGGATTGAATGTACCTATCCCGCTAACAGAATGCGAGGATCCAAACTGCCCATTTCATGGTACGCTCTCTGTCAGGGGGCAGGTGCTTGATGGAGTTGTTGTCAGTTCCAAGATGGACAAAACCGTAGTGGTCGAGCGCACTTACGAGAAGAGAATATTCAAATACGAGCGGTATGAAAAGCGCAGATCACGGATCCATGCCCACAACCCGCCATGCATCAATGCAAAGGAGGGTGATGCTGTCAAGATCGCGGAGTGCCGTCCTCTTGGCAAAACCAAGTCATTTGTGGTGGTGGCGCTGACATGAGAGGTATTCGTTCAGCGATGACGCGCCCGTTAAACGCGGGAGCGAAATTAAATTGCGTGGATAACACCGGCGCACGGGTTGTCGGGGTAATCTCTGTGGTGGGCTACCGCGGCGTAAAGAACCGGTACCCGAAAGCAGGGATCGGCGATATGCTGGTCGTGTCTGTAAAGAAAGGAACTCCTGAGATGCGAAAGCAGATCATGCGTGCTGTGGTGATCAGGCAGAAGAAGGAATACAGACGCCCTGATGGGATGCGCGTATCCTTTGAGGATAATGCAGTGGTGATCACCGATGAAGAAGGCATCCCAAAGGGCACCGAGATCAAGGGACCGATTGCGCGAGAAGTAGCGGAACGGTATCCCAAGATCGCATCGGCAGCGACGATTGTTGTGTGAGGAATCACACAATCTTCGCTAAGCCCTCTACTTTTTTATTTTTAAGTAAAGCTCTCATTCCCTAACGACAGTCATGGCGGCAGCGGTGCAATCAACTAACTCTTCTTCATCTTTTTGGTACGTTGCTTTGCTGTGAATCCGGTTGCAGATTCGAGAAATCTCCGAAAACATCTGTTTGCATCGGATACGTCTCCGAGATCTGCATCCATGTTCGATTCCGTATGCACGCAGAGTTGTTTCCCGTCTATCCACGCCTCCATCCGCTTTAATGATTTATAACCGATAACGAACTTACCGTCTTCCATCTCAGCATCGCATCCGAAGCATTCCATCATCATCTCCCGAATCAAGTCATCATTGAGTTTGTGCCCGCGTTTAATAGGATATTCTGTGATATTACCGCCTCAACCAAGTATTCTTTCAAATAATCCACCGTACCCATCCGGTCTTATGAGATACTCCAGCATATCGAGTTGTTTCACAAGCCCGTACATTTCCTTGTTTTTCCAAAGTCCAACCTCGCTGTAATTTGTCGGCTTTAAAAAACGTATCTCCGGGAGATTCTCATATTTTGGATTCGGAATGAAACCTTCTTCCAACATGAAGTACGAAGCCCCGCCTTTCTCCCTGAAGAAGTCGTAAATAGAGGAGAAATCCCTGCAAACCCAGTTAGCCATCTTAAGCGTCTTATTAGACGAGTTTATCGTCACATGCCCATATCCCGGCGGTATGATCACCTTATCGCCGGCACCGGCATGTACCACGATCACGTCAGATACAGTATCTCCTGCTCTCTTCTGCAGCAGATACTCTGCCTCACCCTCAAGCACCTCGTATATCTCCCCGTAGTCACCAGGGTGGTCGTGTCCTGCCGTCTTCACGTACTCCGTTCCAAGCATCCCCGGTGGGATCACGGTGATGTCATACCGCAGATGATGCTCGAGAATCCTCTGGTGATCCGCCTTGCTCAGTGAGAGATCACGGTACATGTAATACAACTCGGCGTTGGAAGCGTTTAGCTGTGAACTATCGTACAGCACATCATCCATGTCGTGAAGCATCCTGATGTCCGGTTTTACCCCGCTTAATACATCTGAAACCATCGGTTAATATGAGGACATGTTCGTATAAAAATGCATCGCACCGAGGGAACACCATAAAACCGAGACTTTCATTTTCTTTGACGTATCTTACTCCCTCGGGTTCTTCATATT
>QMVM01000101.1 GCA_003661105.1 Methanosarcinales archaeon
ATCTTATCACAATACTTTCCGATTAATCGAAAGGTTTAAGTATCATCAGTTACACACGTATATAATCAGACAGGTCGATAAAAAGACCAGTCTGAACAAAGAAGGTGAGAAAGATGAAGAACAAAAAAACATCAAGGATCATCCGGCTTCGAAAACTGCCCTCACTTGTGGAGGTCCTGAGTACAAGACAGGATACGAGACGTGCTCTACAGAACCGCGGGAGGTGCGCTATATGAATGCAGTCGAGATACAGGGCATGACAAAGAGCTTCAACGGAGTACCCGTACTCGATGAAATAAGTTTTAAGGTACGCAAAGGTGAGATATTCGGATATCTCGGTCCGAACGGTTCAGGCAAGACGACAACGATGCGGATCATGCTCGGTCTCCTGAAGCCAACGTCCGGAAAAGCGCTGATCAACGGAAAGGAACCTGACGATTCCAATAATGATCTCCGAAGCAGGATCGGGGTTCTTCTGGAGAACAACGGATTATACGAGCGATTGTCCGCATACCAGAACCTGTTATACTACGCACGGCTTTACGGAGTTCCCGAGTCAGATAGAGTTGAGAAGATCGAGAGACTTCTCGAGTTCGCAGGACTTTCTGACCGCAGGAACGAGAAGACCGGCAGGTTCTCAACAGGCATGAAACGGAAACTCGGGCTTGCAAGAGCAATGATCCATGATCCCGAGATCCTCTTCCTTGACGAGCCCACGTCCGGTCTCGATCCCGAGTCCAGGATGATTGTCAGGGACCTGATACTCAGGCTCTCGGAAGATGAGGGTATGACCGTATTTTTAAACACACACGACCTTTCCGAGGTCGAAAAGGTCTGCTCGAATGCCGCGATACTTGAGGGTGGGCGGATAAGGGCTTGCGACACAATCGTTGGTCTGAGAAAGTCGCATGACAAACCAGTTCTCGAGATCACTCTCGTCGATACAGGGTATGCGGAGCGGACACTTGACCTCCTGACTTCGCAGGATCGCGCATACGATTGCGAGCGGGATGACAGAAGGGTAACCGTCACGTTAAATGATGAGAGCCCCTCGACGGTTCTCGCAATGCTTGTAACAAATGGCATAGCAGTGGAAGAGGTGAAAAATGCCACGAAGTCCCTGGAGGCGGTTTATCTTGATATTATGAAACAAGGGAGGGGACACGAATGAATAAAATACTTATCGTTTCCGAGAAAGAGATGAACGGAATTATAAGGACCAGAAGTCAGATGCTTGTGGGAATATTCTTTGCCCTGTGGTTCAGTGTAATGACTGCACCGGTTATCATGACTGTTGAGGAATCTGTGGCGTTTGACCAATTTAATAACCTGCTTTTCTATTTTGTGTTGATGCTGGGCATATTCGTGGCATACCTGTTCTCAGGAAAGGTTTTTTTCAATGAGAAGAGAGAAGGCATCATAGAAACGTTACTGTGCACGCCACTCAGCTTGAGACAGATATGGGCAGGAAAAGTACTTGGCGTCACCATTCCCGCCTACTTAATCGCACTGCTGGCGGCTGCTTTGATAACAGTGATCGCAAATATCTTCGCGGCTTCGATCCTGCTGCCATCGCCTGCTGTTCTCCTGCATATCTTTCTTGTTGTACCGGCGTTCATAGCTGTTGCCGTGGGTCTCCTGGGTTTTGGTCAATTATTGCTCGGAATGCGTGAAAACCAGATTATGAACATCTCGATATTTGTTGCGATATTCTTCGCGCTCTCGCTTGCTAAGAATGTGATTAGCGGAGGATATGCGGTTTCATGGGTTACGGTTGGGGCAATGCTTATCATAGCTGTGCTTTTACTGGCACTCATAAGCTACCTGACCAGATATTTAAGCAAGGAGCGGATTGTCACGACGATATCGTGAAAGGAGATGTGAAAAAGGCGAGAAGATACATGAATGACAAACGGAAGGCATAATTGCGATCTTAGCAGCATTCTTCGTGTTGTTTTCTGCTATGATCAACCCCATGGTTTCGTCAGTTGTAGCGATTGGAAATTTCTTTCACTCTGCCTATTTCACCACTTTCAAGACGAACTTTAATTCCGTGTGGATGTGTCTGGGAATTTGTTAGTATGCGTTGAACAACCCCTGTTGTAAGTTTACCGGTTTTCTGGTCCTTTTTTAATACGATTGCAACAGGTAACCCCGTACTAATATTAGCTCGAATAGTTCCATTCATATACATTTCTCCTACCAATGTTTTTCTGGTGATGATAGATAACGTTTGCGGATTTTTAACTTTTTTTATGTGGTAAAAGATTGCTTGTTCTGAAGTTTTCCGAAGGGGATTTTGGCTGAGTGTCAAAGGCACGAAAAACAGATATACTCTGTTATACATGACTTTCGAATAAACCAAATTTTCCACCATCCTAAATGTTGCAATCTTTATATAGGATAATACACATATCATACATTAAATGTCAGAAGAAGAACGAATATGTGAAATCCTGAGCACCATCCAAAATATCAAAGAGTCGAAACTACCCGTCGCAACATATTTTAAACAGAATTCTGTTCCGTTTACTCGCAAACAATACTATCGCTATTGCAGGATTCTTAATAAATCTGGTGAAGACGGACTTTATGATAAAAGAAAAGATGGGAATTACACGAAACTGACGGAACGAATAAAAGATTACATAATACCCACAGTCACAGAAAATAGAAGCATAACCACACCCCAAGTACATGGCAAGGTTCTAAACAAGTTCGATGTAAAAATATCAGAATCCAGTTTGAACGCCTTCCGGGCATCGGTTTCTTTAACAAGAGTCCCCCTGCACAAATAGCCAAAATACAAACTCCGGAGATCGGGCGGCGGTGAAATTCTTACATGTTTGGCATTCTTCACGCATTATCGAGATATACACCAGAACAATAATCGAGCGAGTAAATGAGATTCGTCAATCTACATTATTCGAGCAGAATAAAACTGTGATTGAATTGGAGCTGAATCCAAAAGAACCAAACTTAATAAGTAAACTTAATAAAGGTTTAAGTATATTAAATACGATTGATATTCATGACCACAATGGTCGCTTTGTAACGTTTAATATGCGACGCGTTTTGTGACATTTAGGTTGGTGATGAAATCTAAATCTCCGAAAGTCATGTAATACAAAAACCCTGCGAGGTGTTGTTGCGTAAGTTGTTCGTGCCGGTATCCGCGTCGATTATTGCCAGCTCGTAAAGATCAAGGTGGACAAGATGTTGCTGATCAATCATACTCCCGCCACGTTTTCCCGCACTTTGTGCACCTGAAGAATCTGGTCTCGCTCTCGTCTGCTGACCGTAATTGTCGCAGCCACCAGTAAGCAGTGTCGTTTCCGCATTCCCCGCACCGTGCATGCACGGTCGGTAATCCTGTGTCTGATTGTCCTTCGAGAACTGCAATCGTCTTCTTTGCATGCCGTTCAACAGATAAAACAGATTTGTCGTCCTGTTGTTCCGTTGTAAATCCGCAGCGCCTACATAGCAGTGCACCATCCTTCAACACCAGCATGGTGCCACATTCCGGACAAAATTCCATGACACCCTTCTTTGCCTCCCCCATAATAAAGGTGCCTGACAGGTTGGCAGCCCCACCCACCATAACACTTAAGTATGTAGGAATTATACAAAATCACTATCAAATAAATCCAATTATTAAAATTACAGAGGACAGGTAATCATAATGGCGTGGCAGTTAAGTGTTGCTATTGTCATTTCCACCCTGGTTATGCTTGCATTGTACTTTCTGGCTTTCGTGCCAGATGAATGCCGCAGAAAGAAGCGTGGATATACGGCAAGGCAGTTGATAAATGGGTACTGGCCATACGTACTGTTAGCTGCAGCGGTGTACGGGATGATGCAGGTGCAGTTTCCAATACAGCGGGAACTGAACCTGTTCGTGAACTATGACTGCACCCACTATATCAAATACATCGAAGGGGGCATGGTTGCGGTTTTCCAGGGCCATGCATATCCCGCGCTCACGTATCTGATGACGTTTGTGTATCTGGTACTTTTCTCATCGGTTATGGTATTCACATTCCTTGTACTTGCATACACCGAGCAGATGAGGGCGCTAAAATTGTTTTCTCTCGCTTTTGTACTCAATTATCTGATCGCGTTTCCGTTTTACTTGCTCTTCCCGGTCACGGTCACAGGTTACGCACTGCCCGACGTCCAGCCGCTTATGTATGAACTGCATCCGATGATCTATGAAGGTATCACCACCGTAGATCCTCTCGACAACTGTTTTCCGAGTCTTCATGCAGCGCTCGTCTTCAGCGCGCTGCTGGTCATCAGCACAACCAACCTTCGCAAGTACGCGGTATTCCTAACATTAGCATTTCTTACAATCGTCTTTGCCACGCTGTATCTCGGGGTACACTGGATGACCGATGTTGTGGCAGGTATGATGCTCTCGTTCTTCACCTTCTACATCGCAAAACACTATGGCGAGCCGATCCTTATATATATGAATAATATTGCCATACGGTTTGAGCGGTTGATCGGTGTCGAGGAGACTGTTGTCTGTACCGCATGTGCCTGCAATATCGTGATCGTGCCGCATCTGCGATCTGTGAGATGCCCGCAGTGCGGTGCGGTGATCGAGCACAACGTACCGTGACCGTGCCGACCACAACCTTATTAACCAGAGACTCGCCAGTTCCACTAATGAAGGCAATAAACATACTCTTAATCACAATCATCGGCATCTCGCTTCTGATGGCGGGATGCGTCGATAACGAACTAACTTCCGACCAGATTAAGCAGCAGATACTGGCGCATCAGGACAGTGTGCAAAGTTTCACCTGCAACATGATCATGTCGAGCAACAATGAGACTATGGTCATGAACTACATGTACAAGCAGCCGAACATGATCCGGATGGAATACACCGAACCTTTCGAAGTGGTCGGGCAGGTCATGGTTTCGAATGGCACGCACATCTGGATGTATGATCCTACTGAGAATATAGTCAGGACTGCAAACATTCCGGCGTCTGCACAGACGAACAGGTCCAGAGACGCCCTGTTCCTCAAGGATCTGGTCGATACATGCGCGATCGTTCCGACTGGGGTTGAAACCGTCTCGGGGCGCCAATGTTACAGAATTGCCGCGACACCGGAGGATGCGGCCATGCCTATGACGGTTGATGTGTGGCTCGATAAATGGAACTGGATGCCACTTAAGATCGAGACGTACCAGAACGGCGAACTCCTGATGAGCATGGAGTATCAGGACGTAGTGTTCAATGTGGATATCCCGAACAGCACATTCGAATTCGAGATACCGGAAGGCGCAACCGTTGAACGTACTGACGAGGCGGAGGCACCAAAGACTATGACCCTCGAAGAGGCGCAGGCAGAGGTTTTGTTTGATATTAAGGAGCCCGCGTATCTGCCGCAGGGTTATGAGATGCGGAGTGTCATGGTTACCCCTGTTTCGGCATCCAAGGACGGTGTGGTCCTTGTATACACCAATGCGACAGATGAAAACATGCTATTAGCGCAGCTTACAATGGTTCAACTGGTCGAGAGCGCATACAACGAATCCGCAGAGCCGGTGGTGTCGCTTGAAGGCGATAACGAGACGATCACAGTTGGCGATGGATATAACTGCACGATGACGACGATGGAAGCACAACTTGGCACGACCGTGGTGCTCCAGTGGAACGATGGCGCGCGTGATTACATGCTTGCCAGTTCGCTTGACCGGGAAGAGTTGATTAACATCGCAAACTCGATCTGATCATTGCAGGCACAAGTCCGGAAGCTGCCGGCTCAACACCAGTGTTGGGTCGGTGGTCGGTGCCACCAGAGAGTATCATGACCATCTATGAACTCGGCGAGACTGCGCTCGTCAGGGCGATCATCCGGAATCTGGATATCGAATTTGAGGACTGCGCCGTAATCGATCTTGCGGATGCCGAATATCTGGTCGCAACCACTGACATGTTCCACCGGGTGACTGACTTTCCGGAGGAGATGAGCGCATGGCAGATAGGGTGGATGACTGCGGCAGGCACATTAAGCGATATCGCCGCGATGGGTGCGCGTCCTTTCGGACTGCTCGTATCAATCGGGCTTCCCAACCTTCCGCCGGCATTTGTGGAGTCGATGATCGAGGGGTTAAGTGATTGTGCACACGAATGCGGCACAGCCATCATCGGCGGGGACACGGATTCGCATCAGGAACTGACGATTACGGGAACTGCGCTCGGACGTGTGCGAAAGGATCAGATCCTTCGGAGGTGCGGCGCGCAGGTCGGCGATCTGGTCTGCGTCACAGGGTACCTCGGCACAGCAGGCGCTGGCATGAGGGCGCTGGAATTGGGACGAGCTGTGGATGATCCGGTTGCGGTGAAGAAATTATTCGAGCCGGTTCCACGCATAACCGAGGGAATAAGACTTGCAGAATCAAAAGCAGTAACCTCGATGATGGATAACAGCGACGGACTTTCACTATCGCTCTATCAACTGGCAGAGGTGAATGGATGCGGATTTACGATACATGCAGACTCGCTTCCGGTGCTGCCGGGACTGGACATGGGTTTGGGTCTTGAGCTGGCACTGTATGATGGCGGAGACTTCGAGTTGCTCTTCACGGTTGCGCCGGAGAGACTTGTGGATGCCAGGAATGCGTGTGAACTGACTGTTATTGGGGAGGTGACACCGGTGGCGGGGGGGATAACACTTGACAAAACGAGGGAGATCGAGCGAAAAGGTTATCGGTCATTATGATGCCTAAATATAATTATGCTCACGATAGCCAATATCACGAGGGTCTTTGAATCGGAGAGCGGACAGGTCGAAGCGCTTCGGAATATCAACCTCGAGGTCTTTGACAAGGAGTTTCTCTGCTTTATCGGTCCGTCCGGATGCGGCAAAACGACACTCCTGCGGATCATTGCCGGGCTGGATAAACCGACCTCCGGGGAAGTGTTCCTTGAGGGTAAGGCGATAAAATCGCCGGACCCGGAGCGGGGCATGGTATTTCAAGAGTATTCGCTATTTCCATGGAGAACGATAATCGATAACATTGCTTTCGGACTGGAGATGAAAGGAGAGCCAGCGGAGGATCGGCACAGGATCGCGCTTAAATACCTGAAACTGGTCGGACTGGAAGCGTTCGAGCGTAGTTACCCGTATGAGCTTTCGGGAGGGATGCGGCAGCGGGTTGCGATTGCACGGGCTCTTGCAAATGATCCGAAGGTGCTGTTGATGGATGAGCCGTTCGGATCGGTCGATGCCCAGACAAGAAACTTCCTGCAGGGCGAACTGCTGCGGATATGGGGGGAGACGCGAAAGAC
>QMVM01000102.1 GCA_003661105.1 Methanosarcinales archaeon
GAGGGAAATCTTCAAGTCCGGTTCTGTGAGGGGGCGCATAGTAACCTCGGGGCTATTACCCCGGAAAGAGGTGCGCTATGTGCCCTACTCGACATTACACCCACACAATAATACCCGTATTTGGCGGGTTGGCGCCATGTTTTCAACCGACCAGAATAAATTAAAAAGTCTCTGTTTCACGGACATATCAGCAGTCGTAAGCCGCATCTACACAGATTAAAAAGTCTCCGAAATAGAGTCACAATTTTGTCCGGAAGCCAAACTTTTCGGAAACACTATATTTATAAGAAAAGCAGACAAGTTAAAAAAACAGAAAACAGATCAATACATGGAGGTGGATGGCATGTTCTTCGACAATATTATATACCGCGGTTATGAACGTCTACTGACCGGCGAGATAAGGAAACACCATATACCGCGCCATATCGCTGTCATCATGGATGGGAACCGCAGATATGCTGACAGACTTGGCATCGTGCGCAATCTGGGACATACGTATGGCGCCAGGACGACAGAGTTGTTTCTTGACTGGTGCTGGGAACTCGGCGTGAACCAGGCAACGATCTATGCATTCTCAACCGAGAACTTCTCACGTACCGATGATGAGCGTGCCATGATCTTCGATCTCATCATCAGGAAACTCGATGAACTGATCCATGACCCGCGCACGCACGATAGACAGATGCGGATATCTGCAATCGGCGAGGTGCATCTGCTGCCTGGTGATCTGCAGGATGCTATAAGACGTGCGGAGGATGCGACCCGCGGTTATGATGCGATGTATCTCAACATCGCTACTGCTTACGGCGGGCAGCGTGAGATTCTCGATGCGGTGTGTGATATGGCTCGCAAGGTGCGGTCCGGCGAACTACATGCGGACGATATCGACGAATCGACAATCTCCAGGCACCTCTGTACAAACGGGATTCTAATCCCTGATGTCGATCTGATCATCCGCACGGGTGGCGACATCCGCACCTCAAACTTCCTTCCGTGGCAGGCGAACGGGAGCGAGTGTGCAGCATACTTCTGTGCGCCGTTCTGGCCGGAGTTTAGGAAGATCGACCTCCTCCGTGCAATTCGGGTCTACCAGGTGCGGGAACACGAACGGAAGCGTGCGGCAACGCGAAGGATCGTCGATATGCTTGCGGCATGTGGACATGCTGAACTGGAGGATGCCGTCGGCCATGTCAGGCGTGCAATAGGTAATAAGGATACTGCGACGACGGTGGCAGGGAATTGATTGGTTGCCCATGGAATCGGTCAGCAGAACTGATATAGAAACCGGATAAGAAGATCACACGCAACATGTCAGAATCTAAAATAGATATCGACAGGATACTATCGATCATCTTCTTTATCGCAATCATCATTGCAATCGTCATGACCGTCTATGTGATAGTGACGCCGAAGCAAGGCGAGAAGTTCACGGAATTTTATATTCTCGGTCCGGAGGGGGTGGCGGATGACTATCCAACGGATCTGACGGTTGGAGAAGAGGGGGAGGTTATAATTGGTGTTGTAAATCATGAATACGCCAGCATAACGTACCTGCTGGAAGTGAAACTTAACGAGACGGTTATGGGCGACGAGAAACTGTGTCTTGAACACAACGAGACGTGGGAGCAGCCCTTTTTCTTCGAGGTGGCCGAGAAAGGGGAAGACCGGAAGGTAGAGTTCTTGTTGTACCGGGATCAGGATCGCAACGAATCCGACGAGACCGGGGAGCCGTATCGATCGCTCCATCTCTGGGTGGACGTATGTTGAAGGGAAAGAACCTTTATTCCATTCGCTCCAACATACACCCATGTTCCTGGCACACCCGTATCTCCTCTTGCTTGCAATCCCTGTGCTCGTGGCAGCAGCATACCTCATCCGAAAGGGGCATAAGAAAGGGATAATCATCGCAAGGGCCGTTGTGTTCCTGCTATTGATTGTAGCGCTTGCATCTCCTTACGATCTGGTCTCGCGAACTGTCTTTGATGAGACCCCAAGTGTCATCATAATCGATGATCACACCGCAAGCATGTCGCTCTTTGATAACGATACAGGGGCGCGCGTCTATGACCGGCTCCAGAGCCGCACCCCGACAAGCATCCACCAGATCACAGGGAACCGGTCAGCGATCGGGGATGCGATCACCGAGTTTGCGCAAGGGAACGACAACGTCCTGCTCGTGACCGACGGCAACAACAATTACGGGTTCGATCTGGCTGATACCATCGCATTCGCAACAACTATCAATACCACGGTCTGCGCTATTAAGCGGGAGCCGGAGCAGAACGATCTGAGCGTCGAGATCATCGGAAGCAAGGACGTGATCGCAGGTAGCGAGCAGTCGTTTACAGTTATAGTGCGGCAGGCAGGTGATGAAGCGAGATACGCGCTCTCGGTCACGGTCGATGACGTAAGAGTGGTAGATAAGCAGGTTACTCAGACCGACAGGGAGGAGACTGTATCAATTCCGCACACCTTTCAAAGCACAGGATCGCATACCATAAAAGCAGAGATCATGACTGAAAGTGAAGATACAAGGCAGGACAATAATGTATTCTACAAATCGGTCTACGTGGTGCCGAAACCAAAGATTCTTCTATCGACAGTGCGAAACTCCCCGCTATCTCAGACACTTTCCGAACTATATGACACCACAACTGTCAGTTCAGTGGCATCGGCCGATCCCGAGAACTATCTTGCCGTGGTTCTTGATAATGCCCATGTAAACGATCTTAGCAAAGACGAGCTCGGCAAGTTGAGGATGTACCTGCAGAATGGCGGCGGGCTCGTAGTCGCTGGCGGGGATCGTGCGTATGATCTGGGTGGATATTACAACTCGCAGTTCGAGACGCTGCTTCCTGTAAGATCCAAGGAGAGCGAGGGAGAAGGTGAAAACGTTGGCGTGGTGATCATAATCGATATTTCAGGAAGTGTCGGCACAGAGTATGGAGCTGATACTGCACTCAGTATGGAAAAGGCACTGGCAGTAAATATACTTCGCGGAATCAGCATAAACGACCATATCGGCGTGATAGCATTCAATAACTATGCATATACAGTATCCCCGCTGACCAGAGGGCTGTACAAGAGCACGATCGAGGATAAGATCACGAGGTTACAACATGGTGGGCAAACTTACATGGACACTGCGCAGAGTGCCGCTTCAACGATGCTGGATGGGTATGTGGGTGCTAAGAGCGTAATCATCATCTCGGACGGGGAACTGACTGGTGGTGTGGATGCCAGCCTTAACCTTGCAAAGGCGATGGCTGATTCCGGTATCACTACGTACGCTGTAGGTGTTGGCGATACGACAAACGAAGATTTCATGAAATCCCTTGCATCAGCGGGCCGCGGAATATATTACAACCCCGCTGAATCGGAGCGGTTGAATATTATCTTTGGGGAGAAGCCGGAAGAGCCGGAGGATACGACAAAAGGGGATTTCTCAATAAGCGTCCTGAATCCGAATCACTTCATCACAAAGAATCTTGCGCTTGCAGGCTCGATCAACGGCTACAACAAGGTCACTCCGAAGACCGGTGCGCAGGCGCTTGTTACGACCGGCACGGGAAAGCCGGTCGTCACTGCATGGCGGCTTGGTATGGGGCATGTGGTTTCCCTGAGCACCGATGACGGTGCGGGATGGAGCGGCGCGCTCTACAGCGGAGATAATGCCGAACTGATCTCGAGGATGGTTAACTGGGCGGTCGGGGATCCGAGAAGGAACGACGAGATCGTGATCACTGGCGATGATGTCAATCTCGGCGATCCCGCGGTCATCGGTGTCCGGTCAGACACCGTTCCGAGCATGAATATTGCTGGGAAGCAACTTGAATTCTCACAGATCGACAAAGATCGGTACCAGACCTCGATTAAGACAGAGTCGCCAGGATTCATGGATGTCTCGGGATATTCGATTGCTGTGAACTATCCTGCCGAGTTTCTGGATGTCGGGTTCTCTGAAGACCTGAAGAGCACGATCGATATGTTTGGCGGGGCAGTGTACGAAGAGGACGAGATCGATCCGCTGCTTGACAATTTAAGGGAGCAATCCACCCGCACGGTCCAGGAGCCGGGGGATATGCGACTGCCGTTCCTGCTTGCTGCGATGATCATCTTCGTTTTAGAGGTGGCGATACGAAGGTTGCGGGAGATTCGAAGGATGCGGAAAAAGGGGTAACTCTTCATTTCACGGCATGATTCCCCAGTTCCCTAATAAGCATACTGAGACTCGAGCTGCGAAGGAAGTGGCACGGTTTATCCCTCATCTTACACGCCTTCTTGACGTATTTACATGCGTTGTGGCTGTTTATATCTACAGGGCAGAATACCATGTCTATCCCCTCCACAATGGTCTCTATCTCCTTTCTCCCCTGGATGCACCGCCCGCAGTGGTAGCAGAACGTTCCGCCAACTGACTCGATCGCATCCCTGTAATAGGGCATGAGCGATTCCACGCCACCGATATAAGCCACCCTCGCCCCGTTTAAATCGGCGCTCGCCCCTTCACCCACGATACCCAATTCCGGACGATGCGCAATCTCCACCAACTCTCCGGATTTTACACTACCACTACCACTACCACTACCACTATCACTTCGATCTCGCGATAGCAGTTCATCAGTCAGTCGCTTCACTTCACTGGTGAGGAAATCGATCTCCTTTTTTAGATTTTCGGTTTGGTTGAGCGTATCTTCGCCACCGAGTCCCTCTAAATCACTCACCAACTGTCTGTTCAACCGCTTCTCTTCTTCCAGTGCGGAGGTGATCCTTAACCGATCCTCTCTGACGGATTCGATCTCTGATTTTAGCTGCTCTCTCTTCCGCTCCAGTCTGTTGCACTTTGTCTTGAGTTTTTCATTCGCTTTCGAGGCACCCGTAAGCTCCATCAGGATGTTCTCAGGAATACCACAGGGCAGCACTCTGCGAAGCTCGCTATAGAACCTCGATGCTCGATGCTCGTGCATATGAGTGGCAGCAAAGACCGCCGCCTCGATTACATCGATATCTTCACGCTGGTTCCGCACAGCAAACCAGATTAGGGCTGGAATAGGAATATCTTTGCCGTCCCCGTTGCTTCCATCTTCGATATGCCTGTAAATTTCTTCCTGTGGGATGCGTTCGATATCTTTCCTGTATCGCTCGAACCGGTCCTTTAATATCCGGTCCAGTTGTTTGGATGCTTTGTTCTGGCTACTACATGCCTGAATGAGTCCACCATGCATCTCATAAGCCGTGACCGAGTTACGCTCAAGTTTTAATCGCTTAAAGAGATCGCTTAGTTCCTTGTCACTGTATGTCAATCCGAGGATTGAACAGACCGTTTGATTCTTAAGTTCCCATATCTTTCTTTCCGGCATTGATACCCCCAAAGAGTAGTTAATGTGAAGCCCGATTCGTGATCAATAGTAGAGGGATCGGGCTTCTCGTTTATTCAACTTACAAGCACCTTTTCAGCCAGACCGTGACCGATGGTGATGTGCTGCCCACCTACGTTTGCACGTATGTACGTACCCTTGTCAGACACCGGCGATACTATCTCTTTCCTGAGCAGGGTTATGGCAGAACCCTCTTCGAGTCCGATCTGCTCAAACTTTCCCATGACATGGGTTCCGCCAACGATCTTTTCCACAGTGGAACTTTCACCTTCTTTCAGGTGATTGAGCTGGATGGATTTGCCATTCTGTGTCGCAAAGATCTTTGATGCCTGACCTTCACCCATCCGCATCTCCGCGCCCCCTGATGAAACTACTATGGTACAATCCGGCACATGGCGCAGGAATGTAAGCTCGCTTCCCTCTACGATCCCGTATTCGGAAAGAAAACCCTCGAAATCCTTTCCGCCTTCAATCGACCTGACGGTTCCTTTATCTCCTTCTTCAAGTTTCAGCAGTGGAGTTGTCTCTCCTTCCATCTCTACATGGATCTTATCAGCCCATCCGCGGGCTATGATCAATTCATCAGGATCTTTTGTTCCAAGAGCGATCGGTCCCCCATGTATATGCATCGGCTCGGTCGCTACCACCTCGAGCCCGGTTCCCTCGGTTACGCCGAGTTCCTCAAGGTGCTCTTTAACATCCAGACCGCCCGTAATTTCTTTAACAACCACAGTGGTTTCAGGTTCCACATCTTTCAGTGATCTCATCTTATATACCTCCTTTTGGGATTTACTTCTGTGATGTGTCGTTAGGTGTGCAAATACCATACCCTACAAAAAGTAGGGATACCTACATTCTATCCAAAAATAAAAATGGGGGAAGCGCCCACCCCCAAAGTCCGATATCCTCCGTCCTTTATCAGTCCTTTGGCTGGTACGCATCTGCCGGACAGTTGCCGACATCTGTGTCGCCGGGAACTTCTATACCGAAGCAGTCGCCTACCGCGTCATCTATCGGATTGTAGAACTTACAGTCTCTACATACTGGCACGTTTTCACCGCCTTTCCGGTTATATCTTGTCTTCGAGTCTCGATGTCACAACATCTATCAGAACACCGTACACCAGCCCGAATCCGAGAAGTGCAAGCATTCCTTTGGAACTAAAGATCGCCATCGCCATACTGACCACGACACCGATTACTGCGCCGCGCATTGCCGGATGAAGATCGATGTTGTCCGCAATTCCGATCACAACCCCGATCAGCGCTCTGTTGTACACGATACCGATCAGAAATAGTGTATCAGCCGCAAATTCAGGGAACTTGGTGATCGTTCCGTACATACAGAAGAGACCGCAGAGTATGCCCAGAATCGTTGCTATAACGAGTCGTTTAGTCTTCGTCTTCCACCTCCTTGCCGTTTATTTTTGAGAAGAAGTCTTCAGCTCCCATCCATTTTCTCAGCACCATGAGTTTCTCGCCGGGTGCGATCCCCTGATCCTTTCTGATATCGACTGAAATTGCGGTAGTGTGCTAATTTTCGTGACCCGGCACAGTTTTGCATCTTCTATGTACTCTACTGATAGTGGTTTTAGGTGGCGTATCGAAATTATGCAAAATCGCCATCAATCCCAATGATTGTTAATCCAAGTCACGGTGTATGGGACACTACCGAAAATGCGACTTTCGAATTATCTCCAGATGGATAATGGAGCTTCTTTCATCGGCGACGTGATACATCCACGACATTTCAGCCGTGTCGTGAGGTTGTGCCTCCATCTCGGCGTCGAGCCCGTGTTTATCGCACCAAGAAAGCCGTGGATGAACGGCAAGATCGAGGACTTCAACGGGGACAACGGATGCGAAGTTGTGGGAACGAGAACAATGGA
>QMVM01000103.1 GCA_003661105.1 Methanosarcinales archaeon
ACCTGAATTTAACTGAAAAGTCCAGGAAGACACTTGAAATGATGGGGTTTAAGGAGATGCTGAAGGAGACTGTTGAGGTCGATTTTAAGTTGTAGGGGGGAATTTGAAAACTGTTCAGGTATATATAATCGAGTTTGGATATGCCCCCAAAATGGAATAATATACGAACAGAATTCGGATATGAAAGAGTTATGTGGCATCTGAAGCAACGTATAGAATAGGTGATAATTATGGAGCCCAACCCAACCCTCTATGACTGGCTCGCTCATCCGCTCCTACTTCTAATCATCGGTGCACTAATTTCAGCTCTCATAGTTCCGTGGTTGACTCAACGATGGCAAAATCACCAAAAGAAACTTGAGCTCAAAAGTGACCTTGTAAGTCGAATTAGCGAATCTGTGGTTAATATGGTCATGGCAGTGCTGTACGCAGTACTCGGAGCCAAGAGCCTGACTCCAGAGAAATATGACGAGGCTTTCCATGACTGGCAGACCAGGCAAGCGGTCATTGGGTCATAGATTCGAGCTTACTTTCCTCGGGAGATAGGAGACGAGTGGATGCTTATTCGAAGATAGTAACTAATTTCTATGAGCTTTCTGGAGCGGATAACGTACCTTTCGTAAAAGATCGCCTGGGGGAGATTCGAAAATACTTCTCCAGGAGTACGGTAGATTGGGATACATTGGCAATTCCATATCTACGATGTCAGCCAGCAGAACGTGCCAAATATCTGATAACACGGAAGTCAGAAACAGATCGCCAGAGACATCCTCGACTGATGATAAAGTATATATCCCTTGATCCTCCAGATGTTACAAAATTGAACACGATAACATAGGTGAATTGCTTGGATGAAGAAAACAACGGACAAAATGAGATAGAGTATGAGCCAATTGTGCCACTCGATGAGTATCTTGCTGCTGGAATCCATATCGGCACCCAGCAGAAGACCGGGGACATGCACCGGTTCATCTACCGGGTTCGCACCGATGGACTGTATGTGCTTGACGTGGAGATGACCGATAAGCGCATACGGCAAGCGTCCCAACTGCTTGCGCGATACCCGCCACAGAAGATTCTTGTCATATCGGCGCGTCAGTATGGGCAGCGCCCTTCAGGCATATTTGCAAAAATTGCCGGCGCGGTTGCAATCACTGGCAGGTTCGTGCCTGGCACGCTGACCAACCCGCAGTATGCCCGCTATATCGAACCTGAGATCGTTGTGGCGACCGATCCGACTGGCGATGCACAGGCAATCACAGAGGCGGTCAGCATCGGCATTCCGGTGATCGGGTTGTGCGATACCAACAACTCGACAGCGAATGTGGATCTAGTGATCCCGACCAATAACAAGGGAAGAAAATCGCTTGCAATGATATACTGGCTTCTGACAAAGGAGATGTTCACTATAAACGGCAGAGCGAACTTCAATTATACTATAGAGGACTTTGAATCCGAGTTATGACAAAGGGATCTACACACTGATCCTGCAGTTGCACGAAAGTACTTCTCAGGAGGTGGGAAGACTTGGGATTTTGCATCTTAAGAGTGGGTATTATGCGTACACCGGGTCAGCCCGCGGGTCTGGCGGCTTCAAACGGATATACCGCCACTTGAATGTGTTATGCGGCAGGAATATGACCCAAAAGTGGCATATCGATCATCTGCTTCCGCTCACATCGTTCCGGTGCGCAGTGGCATCATCAACCGATCAGGATCTCGAGTGCGCAGTCGCCAGGGGCATTGGTCTTGCATGCGAACCAGTCTTGGGATTCGGATGCACCGACTGCTCGTGCATATCACATCTGCATTTCGCTTCCGGGTGCGAGGATCTGCTGGACACTGCCATGCAGGCACATCTCGGTGCAGGGCTCTCTCCAGAGCGGCTGGGACCCTCGCGGCTGGCTGTGACTGACACAGTCTAATGATCCGGATGCAGTTCTGTCGATTACCAGATTCATGACTGTGAGTGCAAGCGAAGCAAATCCGTTGGCATAAACTCGAGCACCAAGAGATAGCTGCTACGATGCGACTAATTCCGGCTAACCCCTTTAAGAATGCTGTTTGACTCCTCGACACATCGGCTGAGCACTACTTCGGAAGTCCCGACCACTTCCATCCCGGCAGCGCCGGCATGTCCGCCGCCAGAGCCGTGATACTCGAGGCCAATGTCACGCATCATCTCCCCAAGATTGACGCCGCATCTGATCGCATCCCGCTTTGCGCGTCCGCTCACCTTCGTTATCCCGTCCCTCACCGTTCCCACGAATGAGATGTCCGCACCGATGTTTGTAAGCGCAGTGGCAACGGCAGCCCCGAACGAATCCGACTCAGAGATCGCGAAGATCCAGTCATCGACCTTCAGAATATTGGCACGATTTGCTGATTCGAGTACAGTGGTGCGCATCGAAATGTCCTGTGGCGTACTCGCGAGCAGATCGAGAGCCTCGCTGTAACTGACCCCACCTAATTCGATGAGGTCGGCAATCGCTCGAAACGAACCGGTTGTGGCATGTTTGAAATGTCCCGTATCTGTGATGATGCCGGTCATAAGCGCAAGCGCTGTGCGCTCCCTGATCGGAGCGTTCATGCATTTCAGGACATTGACGACGATCTCCGCAGTCGAGCCGACAAGCCTGTGCAGATAGAAGCTTGCACCATCGATCAACTGGGAGACTGAATGGTGATCGATCACGCAGTAATCGCCGAGCACCAGATCGTTTAATTGCGACTGGGTCGACGTGTCCACAACCACCGTAAAATCGTAGTCAGACGGATCTGGCCCATACACAACCTCGATCTCCAGTTGATCGACCAGCATGGAAGCCACCCTGCCACAATGATCCGCAACACCCACCGTGCCGCCGAAAGACTCGGCAAGCGCGAACGCACTCGATACCGCATCCGGGTCGGCATTGCGATGACCGAGAAAGAGGACGTTTTGGTAGTTTAACATCTGGTCATAGAATGTTATTTCATCAATGTTCATGATATGTGGGATGCGGTCAGAGTTAAAAAGTGTGATGTGGCTACCTGAGAGCCTGAGTTTTGTGGGGTATGTGAGTGTTTCGGGACTGTGTTGGGCTGCATATAACTCTGCATCTTGCCCCCATCCAAAACTTAATGTGACGCGTGCACCATCTCGGTTATATGAAGATAGCGATTCTTGGCGGGACCGGTGACATCGGCGAGGGTTTTGCGCTTAACTGGGCAGGAAACCACCACATCCGCATCGGCTCGCGTAAAGCAGACAAGGCAGAGGTAGCAGCCGAAAGATACAGAGATGCGCTTGCAGGTCAAGGAATGAAAGGCGACATTTTAGGATTTGATAACCGGACCGCATCCAAGGGCGCGGACGTGATCATACTCACAGTACCTCACAAACACGTCGCAGGAGTGATCGATACCGTGCACCCTGTGCTCGATCGCCAGATCATTATCTCCCCGGTCGTTCCGATGACGAAATCCGAATATTTCGAGTACACCCCCCCAACACAAGGGAGTGCGGCAGAAGAGATTCGGGAGCTGTTGCCAGAGGGCACCTCTGTGGTTGCGGCATATCACACAATCGCGTCCGGACGGCTGTGCAGTCTCGATCCCACATTCAAGTGCGATGTGCTGATCTGCGGCGACGATCGTCATTCAAAGGATGCCGTGATCGACCTCACCGACGAAATTGAGTGCCTGCGTCCGCTGGATGCCGGTCCGCTCGCAGCAGCAAGGACGATCGAGTCATTAACACCAATGCTGCTCAATCTCGCCGTGCTAAATAACCTGAAAGATCCGAGCATCAATATCTTGTAAGATTGCGATGTCGCTCGATTCCCTGCGCCCGCATGCAAAAAGCATCTTAAAGCCGCTTGTTGGGATCATGTCCCGCACGGCGATAACGCCTGATGCCCTGTCGGTCATATCCCTTATCTTTGCTATCTTGGCAGGAATACTGTATGCGGTGTCGGGTGACCGCACAACGCTTGTGCTTGCTGCCTGTGCGATGGTACTCTTAAACGGTATCGCGGATGCGATGGACGGGGAACTTGCGAGAAGTTCAGGAACCGCTGGCAAGCGTGGCGATTTCCTGGATCATGTGATCGACAGGTATGCCGATGTCTTCATCATCTGCGGGATATTCTTCGGAGCGTATGTAGACTGGCGGATCGGAGTTGCTGCGGTCGTTGGTACGCTTATTACCAGTTATCTCGGTGTGCAGGCGCAGGCAGTCGGGGTTGGCAGGTATTACGGTGGAATACTCGGGCGGGCTGACCGTCTTGTAATTATAATGCTTGCAAGCATCCTTTACTTCATGTATCCTAATATAATCTATGGGTTTTCATTTCTAGGGTGGTCGATAGTGTTTATCGCGATAGCGAGTAATTTAACAGCGATCCAGCGATTTATGCATATCTGGAAGGAACTTACACGATAACCGACACCGGTAGGTTCTGCTTCGGAATGCTCACCCAGACTCCACCATCTTGCAGATATCCTCTTCCAGCCGCCTTCCCGCGCCCTCTTCATACATATCCTCTATCCTGCTCGTCCTTATTAACTCGTTTATGTCCCAAAGTCGCTCGTTAAAGATCGTTTTCGCATCATATCCGTTATCTCCCATGATCGCATAGATAATATAATACTGGGCACACAAATCATGGTCAAGGAGCGGATATATTTCGCCCAGAAGGTTTTTCAGATCAGAATCCACTTTCAACTCGTAATAATCGTTCTCAACCATCATATCCGCATCCAGATATGTGACGTTTATGATCGCCTCCTCTTCAGGACGCTTAAACACGAATTTTTCGATGATCTCTGCGGTATTTGCGCCTTGGTACCACTTCTCCTGCCATGCTCTGTAAACTGCAGCGCAGAGCCGCCATATCCAGGACGCATGTACAAATATTCGGTAATCATAGTACAGTTTATCGACCGCCCGATTATCCAGTGCCAGAATGCCGTCGATGAGGATAACGAGGTCTTTATCCGGATTTAACTTTATTTCTGCCTCTCCGGACCATTCAGTCATCCGGTTAATATTGCGAAAAAGTTCAGTATGACTTTCAGACAACCGGCTGCCAAACAGAGTAGATTTTTCGTCCAGAAATCTCCCTAATTTGCTGTACCTCACGCGTGAGACCTGATCGAATACAGGATGGCTAACAGTATCCCCGTTATTAGCATTCACTATATCAGCCCACAGCCTGGCAAGAGAGTATTTCGCCCGGATTCCGCCCCTTTCCCGCTTTTCTTTCGGTATCAGATAATCGTCCATCGCTATAATCTCTGCTGTCGCCCGGTCCGAACCAGCCCCCTCGAGTTTCTCGATCCCGTTCTTCACAAGTTCGGCAAAGTACGTCTTCCCGCCACCCGATGGTCCGGCAACACCGATGATCGTATGTGTGGATAGTTTTCGCCCTGTGTGGAGTATTTCGGCTATCTCGGAGATCGCAGCCCCTTCTGCCTCATCTATCATCAATTTCGTGTCAAGCTCGATCCGCATCTTCATCTGCTTCTCCTGTAGCGCACAGAGAGCCGCACCTGCTGCACCCTGCCACTTCCCGGAAATCCGCTCGTACCGGGTCATCTCTTCTTCGTCTTCATCTCCAGCCAGTCCCCTTGCCTCTTCGATCCCGCCAAGTATCTCTATCTTAAGCCCTGGGAATTTATCGTCAATCCCCTTCGCAATTCCCTGAATGATCATCTGCCGCTCCTCCTTCTGCTGGACCATGCCGCCGCTTAGCGCCACCCAGAACCCGGTGACATCCATCAGCCGCGCCAGCTCCCCGAATAGAACCGCGAGATTCGCCCCGTACTCTATGAACACGTCCGATGCAACCTTCTGTAGCTCCAGGTCGCATCTTAAGAACGTGCCGACGTCTGCTGCCAGCAGGTTACGCTTCTCACCTGCGCACGCTACCTTCTCTGCAAAATCGGGCGGAAGTTTTACACCCCTCTCCGATGTTAGGTGTATGAACCTGTCAACCACCCATTCGGATGGAAGCTCAAGGCATCCCTTCATGCCGCAATTGCAGATTGTAGCATCCTCTGAGAAGTTCACCCTAAAATGAGTCTCCATCGGTGCGCCCACCCATGACAGGAGGTAACCCTCCACGAGAATTGCAAACCCGATACCTTTTCGCAAGACAAGTGCCACGGTCGGCTGCTCGGTTGCGAGATCCCCTGCCCAGACGATCCTGTGATAGATAGCCTCTACATTGGCATCGTTGATGAACCTGATAGAGGGGCACTTCCGCTGCAAATTTTCAAGCGACTCCCTGGTCACACCCTTCATCTCTGCAATTCTTACAATATTCCCGTAAGGATCCACCGGTCCGGGAACGCCGATATACACATCCTCATCCTTGCTGATACCAACCTCGGTAGCAGCCTTTGTGAGACACTCTTCAAGCACCTCTTCAATCAGTCTTCCTCCCTCGATAGCAATCTCATTTCGGTAGACAACATTGCCGCTCTCGAGAGCGACCGTCTTGATGTCGGTTCCTGTGACCACCATCCCTACAGACCTTCCGGAATCGTACCGTCCTGACCTGACCTGGCCGACCCTGATCTCTCCCTGCTCAATTCTCCCTTTCCGCCACTGTATCGGCTTACCAAAGTTTGCATCGAGGAGTGTTATGAAAAACTCGCGCTCAAAGTACTCTTTCACGTCGCTTATGAGTCGATCGGTAGCAAGTTCAGGGCTGGTCTCTATCCCGATCCGCCTTATTCCAAGCGTCTCTCCCCGTATATTCAGACAGACCGCAATATACTCGAGTAGTTTGGTATATCGGTCCGTCCCCGGTTCAAAGATCTGGTTGGGCACGGTTACAATCTCGCATGAGACATTCCCGTTACCTTCTTCCGTCCAGAGTGTCACATCCACGAGATCTGCCCTCGGTGCCGTCTTTTTCAGTTCCTCTCGGAATAGGACATGGTGGCTTTGCAGATCAGTCCCGATCCTGCGTAGCAGCGCGTCTATCTGTTGAGCCACAGTTTCACTGGTAGAATCGGAAACCATCAATATCAAATGTATATACGATTCATACCTAAAGTTTTGGATTGCACGAACGGTAGAAAAAATAGAAAGGGGTGGTGGCGCAAAGTGCGCAACCGCCGACAACCCCCGGATTACTCAGGTATACGCATACGCATCAAAC
>QMVM01000104.1 GCA_003661105.1 Methanosarcinales archaeon
CTCCTTTTCCCTATCGTGAAATTCTATTCGTTTCATGCTCTTTCTCCTCGTCACACGGTTATAATTCTATTGTGCCCCCAAGCTAGCTGCTATCTCATCGCCACCCACGACCCCTGCCGCCCCCCTCACCCACACCCGCCGCCGTGCCCGCGCACGCAAGCACCAGCAGCACCGCGAGTACGCCCACAGATGCGATTCCCGAGCAGAGCAGCCCAAAATCCATCCCAACTCTACGCATCCCGCACCACCTCTCGTATCGCATGTAAATTCAGCTGTGATTGCGGCTTTATCATCTTAGAAAGCGGATCCACGAATAAAATATTCTCTTTAACAAGATATCGCTTGGATATTTCATCAACTTCATTTATAGCAACCTCATTCCTATCCACAAACTTCCGCAAGATGTCGATCAGGTTCTCATAATGCACGTCACAAATGCTGTCGCCAATTGTTATTTTAGCTCCCAGTTCATTAACAACCTTAAGTTCTGTCTCTATCCTGCCAGAAGTCACATTGAACATTTCGCAAGCTTTCTTCTCCCGATCTCCGGAGTTAACGAGTTCAACCAGATACACTGGTTTACCACCGCAAAAGTCCCACGCAGCTTCCTTCTCCGCATCACTAAATTGGTATTTGTCTAAAAAGTCCATAGTCGTCTCACGCTCAAAATCGTCCACCAGCAGATACCTGCACCTCCCCTCAAGCATCGCCTGGCTGTAAACGTGCTCGATAAAGAGCGAATCAGAAGTCACCACGAATATGTGTGCCAGATGCAGCTCTTTTGTTAGCCGCACAAAGAAATTGAATAGTTTGTAGATTAAAAGTCCATCGATCTTCAGATCCCCTATCACCTGCAGCTCATCGATGATCAGCACCGGCACACGTTTCTTTGACATCTCACCGAAGAAACGTTCGATGTATTTGAACATATCTTTACTTTTATCTTTCTTCTCGAATATCTGTTCAAACAGATTTAGTGGTATCGGGATTCCACTGAGTATCTTCAAATCTTTGACCAACGATTGCGCATACTCCGAAACGTTATCAATCACACCACCCTCATCGATCTCAAATAACACATTAAGGAAGTCTTCATAACCTGTGATAAATCTCCCGCGCAGGTTAACATAGAATGGGGCATACCGATCAGGCAGTTCTTTGATCAGGTGGCTGATCAGTTCGGTCTTGCCTGAGTTTATCGGCCCGTAGACAAACGTAATCAGTCTCGGTTTCGTACGCATTGTATCCATTATCTCTTTTATTTCCGATTCCCTGTCGTAAAAGGTTACTTCCATCATATTACTTATCCTCCATTTACTTTGGTATCAATCTTTTTGTGATTGTGATCATAAAGCCACTGACACAGACCCCTCGATCGGAGTGCCACTCCGCGACCAGCCCATCATCCGCCACCCCCTCACCCACGCACGCAACCAACCCACGGCCTCCGCAGCCACCAGCAGCAGGCGGGTCATGCCGCCGCCTCCGCAGTCTGAATGCCCGCGGAATCCGCGCCGCCATCATCATCCACAACCCACGTCGTGCACGCAAGCACCAGCAGCACCGCGAGCATGCCCGCACCAAAGATCATCGTTCGCAAAAAAGTACGAGTTTCGAGCGGGGGAAAACATCTTGTCATAACCATCAACTCCGCTATGTTACATCTCACATACGCTATACGTCCATAAGTACCTTTTGTATCACAGAGACTATCCTGACTTATGGCGTTGCGGATGAAATCTGTGGTTTTATGTGGATATCCATATAATATTGAGCATGTTCTCACAACCTGACAGCACCCTTGACATACTCATCGATAGCCTTCGCCGCAACCTTTCCCGCACCCATAGCCGAGATAACAGTCGCAGAGCCTGTTACGATGTCGCCCCCTGCAAACACGCCGGGCTTTGATGTTGCTCCGGTCTCATCCGCCACGATTGTCCCGTACCCTGCAGTCTCAAGATCGGGTGTTGTCATCGACACGAGTGGATTTGGGGATGTGCCGATTGCAATTACCACGACATCAGCAGGGATGATGTGCTCGGTCTCCGGGACCGGAACAGGTCGGCACCGTCCCGACTCGTCCGGCTCGCAGAGTTCCATATTGACACATTCCATACATGTTACCCAGTTATTCTCATCACCGAGAATCCGTATCGGGTTTGTGAGCAGACGAAATATGATCCCCTCTTCTTTTGCGTTTAGAACCTCTTCTGCCCGCGCTGGAAGCTCATCCTCGCCGCGGCGGTATACGATAGTCACTTCCCCTGCGCCAAGCCGAAGCGCACACCGCGCGGAGTCCATCGCCACATTGCCGCCGCCGACGACGATTGTCCGGCGTCCCTTCTTAACCGGCGTGTCGAATTCTGGAAATAGGTATGCCTTCATCAGGTTCACACGGGTCAGGAACTCGTTTGCAGAGTAGACGCCGTTTAAGTTCTCGCCATCGATTCCGAGAAACGAAGGAAGCCCTGCGCCCGTTCCCAGAAAGACGGCGTCATACTCCCGTAGCAGTTCATCCACCGTACCGATCTTCCCGATTACCGAGTTCATGAGCATATCAACGCCCAGCCGCCGTATGAAATCGACCTCCGCAGCAACGATCGACTTTGGCAGCCTGAACTCTGGAATTCCGTACACAAGGACGCCGCCGGCAGCGTGCAGCGACTCAAAGACCGTGACAGCGTGCCCCATCTTGGCAAGCTCGGCTGCAGCGGTAAGTCCTGCCGGACCTGCTCCGACGACTGCAACGCGTCTGCCTGTGGACGCTCGGAGATCAGGGATAGTAACTCCCTCTTCCATCTCGTAATCCGCCACAAACCGCTCAAGCCCACCGATTGCGATCGGGTCTCCTTTTCCGCCCTTTCCAAGTACACAGACCGCCTCGCACTGTGTCTCCTGTGGGCAGACTCGTCCACAGATAGCAGGCAGTGAGTTCGTGCTCTTTAGCGTGAGAACCGCTGAATCAAAGTCCTCTTCTGCGATCTGGCGTATGAAACGCGGGATATCCACTCCGACAGGACAACCTTCGATGCAGGGAGGTTTTTTACAGTTAAGGCAGCGATTCGCCTCTGCCACCGCCTCGTAACGGTTGTATCCGAGTGCAACCTCCTCAAAGTTTGACCTGCGCTCGGATGGCGACTGTTTTACCATCTTGGGTCTTTTTTCGGGTTTTGATTCAGTCTTCATCTTCATACTGCTGGCTCCTCCGCTACTTTGTAGTCAAGCGCCTCCTTCTCTTCTGGTAGATACATGGTAAGTCGGCTCATCAGAAGCGTGAAATCGACCTCGTGCGCATCGAACTCGGGTCCGTCCACACATGCAAACTTCGTAACGCCTCCCACAAGCACCCGACATGCGCCGCACATACCAGTCCCATCCACCATGATCGGGTTTAAGCTGACCACGGTCTTGATGCCAAAGGGCTTTGTGACACCAGCGACCGCCCGCATCATCACGGGCGGACCGATCGCAATCACCCTGTCGACCTGCTCGCCGCTCTCGATCACGTTCTGCACGATATCAGTAACAAACCCGTGGTGCCCTTTCGTGCCGTCATCGGTTGTGACATGGAGTTCGCTGCTTGCTTCTTTCATCCGTTCCTCCCAGAACAGAATGTCCGCACTCCGCGCACCGATTATAGAGATCACTTTGTTCCCTGCCTTCATAAGCCCCCGTGCGATCGGAAATATCGGCGCAATCCCGACGCCACCGCCCACGCAGACAACGGTTCCGAACTTCTCAATCGTTGACGCGCATCCGAGCGGTCCTGCGAGGTCAGCAATCGAATCGCCCGCACCGAGCGACGCAAGCTGGCGGGTCGTCTTGCCGATCTCCTGGAATATGAGCGTGACCGTCCCGTCTGCTGCGTCGAAATCAGCGATTGTGAGCGGTATGCGCTCCCCACACTCATCGATCCGCAGTATCACGAACTGTCCGGGCATCGCTTTCTCTGCCACCCGCGGGGCAGCGATGTCCATCTGGTGGACCGTCGGGACGAGTTCTTGTTTTTTAAGTATTGTAAATGGCATCTCGTAATCATCTTCCTCTGTTACTCATTTGCATAATAACCGCGCCGTGATCAAAAAGATGTTGGTCGTGGTGGCGGCATCGAATAAGTGTTTGTGGTGTGTGCAGCAGGAGTGCGTAACGGGTTTTACGCTCTGCCTTGTTGGAGTCTTGCAGGGCGGGACTATGCAAAGTGATTTATATGGGTTTTACCAAAAGCATAATCGATGAAAAGAGATGTTAGTTTCTCGCTGCTCGGACTCATCATGCTGCTATGCCTGGGGATTGCAGTAGCCAGCGTGTATTACCAGTACACCTACACTGATCTGCAATCAAAGTATGAAGTCTCAAACGATACCTTGCAGAAGACGATGATCGACTATCAGGAGAAGGAGATGATTTTAGACGCTACTCTTAAGAACTTGAGTCTTTCGGAGGAGCGGGAGGATGTGCTTGGTGGTAAGTATCAGAAGGTCGAGACCGAGAAGGTAGGACTCCAGACCGACCTTGCAACGGCAAATGATGCTATTAAAAAGCTGAATAGGGAGAAAGAATCTCTGGAAAGCGAGGTCGAGACTCTGGATAAGGCATATAAGAGAGCAGAGATGGGAAGACTTTTACTGGTGGATGAAGTCGATAGCTATAAGGGCAAGATCAAAAGTCGTGAAAATACAATCAAGACTCTGGAAGCTGAAATCAAGACTCTGGAAGCTGAAAATGCGGCTCTGAGAGCGAAATTATCCGAATGACTTCAATTGTCTACCATCCCGATTACCTGCTGCACGAGACCGGAAGCCACCCGGAGCGCAAGGAGCGGTTGATCGCGATCATGCAACTGATCGAGGAGACCGGGATCGACCTGCACAGGATCAAGCCAGAGCCGGCATCCATCGAAGAGATACGGTATGTCCACGATCCGGACTACATAACAAAAGTTAGGGAATACTCGAAACGTGAACTCCCACTTGATCCTGACACCATTCTCTGTAAGGACTCGTACCATGCCGCACTGCTCGCCGCGGGCGGGATGATCCGCGCCGTCGATCTTGCAGCAGGTGGCGAGAACGCGTTCGCGCTTGTCCGCCCGCCCGGGCATCATGCACTTCCGGATCGCGGGATGGGGTTCTGTCTCTTCAATAATCTCGCAATCGGAGTGGGGCATGCCCAGAAGATCGGATACGACCGCGTACTCATTGTGGACTGGGACGTGCATCACGGAAACGGTACACAGTATACATTCTACGATGATCCGTCGGTCTTTTATTTCTCGGTTCACCAGTATCCGCACTATCCCGGAACCGGATCATCAGACGAGACCGGGGCAGGAGCGGGGCAGGGTTACACGCTTAACGTGCCACTTTCCGCAGGATCTGGCGATGCCGAGTATACCCGCGCATTCGAAGAGATTCTGATGCCGGCAGCGATCAGGTTCGATCCGGACATCGTCCTCGTATCTGCCGGATTTGATGCACACATCGATGATCCGCTGGCAGGAATGGCGGTCACGACTGAGGGGTTTCGGGGGATGGCGTCGATCGTGTCCTCGATTGCTGACCGGTGCTGCGAGGGCAGGCTTGCGGTTACGCTTGAGGGCGGATACGATCTTCATGCGCTCTCGCATTCGGTGGTCGCGGTGCTTGAGGTGATGGGGGGTTGCCTGGACCGAGATTGAACGGAATGCATATATGTGATTAGAATGGAAACCGCAATAACACTTGGACTGAACTGGTGCAAAGATGAGATTGGTTTCATATCTGATTACGATGCTGTTGCTAACCAGCATAGTTCCGGCACTGGCATCTAACGAAGTATATACGATAGAATGCAATACCACAGAGCAGACTATCGATGGCGATTTTGCACCATTCACAATAAGTCCTGCAAAGGGGCATATCGGTGTATGGTCCGACCCAGCCGGGGCGGACATCTATCTCGATGATGTTTATCAAGGTATAACAGGCCCGGATTGGTTCCGTATATACAATGTTTCAACGGGATACTGTACGATCAGATTGGAAAAATCCGGATATGGGGATTACACAGAAACCGTCTACGTTTTAGCAGGAGATGCTGCATTGGTTTCCGCACACCTGACTACAACCGCCACACCAACCGCAGCAGCAACATCGACACCACCTCCGACCGGCTATATTCGTGTATGGTCCGACCCATCAGGGGCAGATATCTATCTCGATGATGTTTATCAAGGGGTAACATGTCCGGATTGGTTCTGGATACGCGATGTTTCACCGGGATCGCGCACGATAAAATTAACAAAATCCGGATATGTGGATTACACGGCAACAGTCCACATTTCAGCAGGAGATACAGGATCAATAGAAGCAACATTGACCAGAGAGGCTGGTCTAATTTCTATCTCTTCTTCACCATCCGGCGCAGACATCTATCTCGACGGTGCATACAAAGGCACAACCCCTTCAACAATTTCAGATGCTTCGCCTGGCTCACACACACTTAAATTGGAAAAATATGGCTACGCCGAGTGGCTAACATCAGTACATGTCACATCCGGAGTTACAGGCTCGATAACCGCACACCTGACCGCCACGGATGTCTCACCACCTGCGATACGCATCGATAAGCCAACTATCATCGAATATACTAATAACGGACTCCTCGAAGAAGGTGAAAAAGTAGAGATAACCTATGGGGCAAACGACCCCAGCGGAGTCGCCTCGATAAAAATAATGCTCGACGGAATAACACTCGAATCCCAAAACCAAGCCGGAACGTACACTGTAACAACGAATTCCCTCTCGGTGGGTGAGCACACGATTAGAATCAGAGCAATCGACTCAAAATCAAACAGAGGCTTCGAAGAACTCCCAATAACAGTTGAACGAGCCGGACCAAGCGTGTATTTCGGAACCACAAGAAACACGATCAAGAAAGGCGAAGACGCAATCTTCACGCTATCCGCAGTAAACCCGATCGGAAATCCCCCGATGACGGTTCAGTTGATCTTAAAGCCGCCAAATGGCATCTCGGTTACCAGCAGTTCATTCGCGAAAGCCGGATCCGGGATATATACCTGCACTCAGACCATCAAATCCGGCGATAATCTGCGGTCGATCGAGGTGCACCTCAC
>QMVM01000105.1 GCA_003661105.1 Methanosarcinales archaeon
AGCGTTCGATTCAGATACCACTTCGGATACCTTCGTATGATATTATTTGAGAGATACCAGTCCATATCATAATAATCGATGTTCATCTTCCAGACGATGTGCTGGAGTTCGTCCGTGCTCAGATGTCTTGTCTTTACATTCGCATAGATTCCGTCGTATTTCGTAACGTCATCAGTATTTGTAACGAGCCCCATCTCGATTAACTCCTCGCGAAGTACCGTTTTCGGGTACGGAGTCATGATATAGAATATCGGGACGTCAAGTCTCAGTTTCTTTGCAAGTTCGAAGTTTCGAAGTATGTCCTCTTCCGTATCGTCCGGATTCCCGCTGATGATCCCACCCGATACAATAATCTTGTGTTCGTGGAGGTACCTGACCGCCTTTTCGGAATCCGATGCCATCCCGGTCTTGCCAAATAACTCGATGTTTCGCGGAAGCGCATTCTCGATCCCGAGAAAGACTCCATCGAAGCCCGCCTTCGCCATCAGGTCCACAACCTCCTTGCTCTTCGCAATCCCGCTGGTGCTCGCCTGCGTCTGATAGTAGATGTCATCGAGACCGGCATCGATGATTGCCTCACAGAGCCGTTTCATCCGCTTCGTGTTCAAGGTGATGTTGTCATCCACGAAGAATATGTTCTCTGCGCCGTGATCCTTCGCATCCTGTATATCCGCAATCACACGGTCGATCTCGTACGTCCTGAAACTGCGCCCGTACATGCGGTCGATGCTGCAGAACTTGCAGCCCTGCGTGCAGCCCCGGCTCGTCTCGACGACATCCACGGTGTGGCAGAATCCGTAAAATCCCTTCTTAATCAGTCTTGCGCCCCGGTCAGGAAGGCGAATGTCTTTAAGATCGAGAAGCGGGCGTGGTGGATTGTGCACCATCCCTCCGTTCTCCTTGTCCTTGTAGGATAAGCCAAGTACCTGATCATACCGCTGATCCGGAATGGCTTTGACAAGCTCCCGAAATGTCTCCTCCCCCTCACCGCGTGTGATGAAGTCGATGTACTCGAGATCGGGGCTCTCTGCAATCTCCTTATACTCAAGCGTCGGGTGGTATCCGCCAAAGACGGTCGAGATGCTGCTGTCGCATTCCTTGACGGTCTTTGCGACCTCGAGTATCCCCTTATACTGGAAACTCATACAGCTCAGACCCACGAGATCGATGTGGTACTTTCGTATGGTTTCGCGCACGAATTTATGCGGGTCTTTTGTGACGTTTAAGTCGGCTACCTTAACATTGCAGACATCGTTTATGTTTCCGGCGATGGACGTGATTCCGAGATTCGGGATCCTTGCGACGAAATCGAAGTCATGCTGGACATCGGGTGAGGCGAGTAGCAGGACGTTTATGGTTAACACCTTCTTTTCGTACTTGGGGCTACAGGATTTAAAATGTTAAGTCCGGATGACTGGGTATATGGGTTGTGCAGTTCGCGCAAGAATGCTGAAATGAGAAACGTTGACAAACCATCAACAATCCAAACTCCCTGTAAGTCTCATCAAAACACGTCTATTGAACTTGTAGAAGTCTTTTCTCTCCAATAGATCTATAATATCGGATAATTCCGCCTCTGACAGACTGTGAGATTCTTTACAGTCCAATAAAAATTCTGGCAGTGTTGCAGTCATGATGCCTTCGTGCCTCGCAACCGTTCTGGCAGTCCGGTCATCAATCAACAGAAGCGCATCACGACGCTTCTCCACAAGCGCTATAGATATGGCTTCTTTCTCGCCATCCCCAAGTCTTTCATCGATTATCCTTATATCAGACTTCTTAATCAATATCCAACGTTTTTCATCTAATAACTCTTTATTTATTGTGATATATTGCATTATATCTGTGAAAAATTTTGTTTTTGACAATTCTACAAAGGTAGCATTGGAAATCACGATGTGATCAACTCCAAAATGTTCTTTGATAAGTTCCAATCTATTTACCTTGTATAGCGAACTTAGAAAGCCAGTATCAACGAGTATCATTTCATTCTGAATTCACGCAGCATTCTTGCACCGTTCTCCAATTCCTCAACCGTTTCAGTGCCCCTTTGTATCTCAATGCCGCTTTTTACCAGTAGCTCTTTCATCGCCTCGTAATCAATATCGGCAATCTCTGCAACTCTTCCCAATGAATAGTCCTTTTTATACAATTCAATTGCTATCGATACCCTGAGGTCTTTTCTTGCTGCGAGAATCGTTTTCATCGCATCTTTGAGAAACTCACTTGTTGACGTGTAGTACCCGGTCTTCGGGATAACCTCCAACTCTGCGTTTAATTGTTCCGGAAATTCTATGGTTAGTGTCATGCCATCACATCAACTAATCTTGCTCTTCTTCTGATCCTATTAATCTTTTTATTCTGAACAATTTAATAAAAGTAAGCCAGCTGAACAGAACGGTTGCTATAACAATCAGTTCGCATGACGGGCTGCCACCGTCGCAGCCCACCAGCGATTTAAAACCAGATCTCACTTGTCGAAATTGAAGTTCTCCTTAACGATCTTTAGCGCACAGAAGTCTCCGCACATCGTGCACGCCTCAGTATCCTCCGGAAGCCGGCTGTTCCTGATCTCCCGTGCGCGACCCTCGTCGATTGCAACCTCGTACTGCTTGCCCCAGTCGAGATCACGCCGCGCCCGCGCCATGTCGAGATCCCATGCCCGCGCACGGTCGCCGTACTTGATCATGTCGCCGACATGCGCAGCGATCCTGGATGCCATCACGCCCTCGTATACATCCTCCTCGTTCGGCAGCGCAAGATGCTCGGCAGGCGTCACGTAGCAGAGGAAATCCGCGCCGCATGAGCTGGAGATTGCGCCCCCGATCGCTGTTACGATGTGGTCGTAACCTGGCGCTATGTCCGTTACCAGCGGACCAAGCATGTAAAATGGTCTCTCATTTGTCATGCTCTTCATCAGCTTGATGTTCGTCTCGATCTCGTCGATCGGCACATGACCCGGACCCTCGACGATGACCTGCACGCCGGCATCGTACGCCCTGTCGCCGAGTTCTGCGTGCATGATCAGTTCCTGAACCCCTGCCCGGTCTGTTGCGTCGTGAACTGCTCCTGCCCTCATGCCGTTCCCCATCGATAGCGTGACTTCATGTTCGAGCATGATCTCAAGGAGATAGTCAAATTCACTGTAGAGCGGGTTCTCTTTCTCATTGTGAAGCATCCATGCGGTCATGAACGCGCCGCCTCGCGAGACCAGTCCGCCATACCTGCCCTGGTTCTTGAGACGCTCGACTGTCAGAAGGTTAATTCCGGTATGAATCGCCATGAAGTTCGTTCCGAGCTTCGCCTGCTCTGCCGTGATCCGGAAGAGGTCATCGGGATTCATGTCCACAACCGCACCATTCTTCTCGATCGCCTCGATAAACGCCTGATACAGAGGAACGCTTCCCACAGAGAGCGACGTTGCCGCAATCACGCGCTTCCTGACTTCCACGAGATCGCCGCCTGTCGAGAGTTCCATGAGGGTGTCCGCGCCTGCCTTCTCTGCCACTTTGGTCTTTCTCACTTCGAGATCGATGTCCACGATATCAGACGACGTTCCGACCGTTGCGTTTACTTTGGTGCGCATCCCCTTCCCGACGCCGCACGACATGGTTTCCCGGTACGGGCTTACCGGGATCACGATCCTTCCGCTCGCAACCCCTTTTCGTACAAACTCAGGGTCGACGCCTTCAAACTTCGCGACCGTCTTCATCTCTTCTGTGATCTGTCCGTTCTGTGCTTCTCTTATGAAACTCATAGTTCTGAATGATGGAAGTGGCAATATTTAAATTCTTCTAAAAATTAAAATTGAATTCAACTCAAGTAAAATTGAATTGGGTTCCGGGTGGTGCCGTGCAGAGGGTTGGAAGATCTTTTTAGAGTTTTTTTATCCGCGGTTCCAGGTGACCGGCACTATCTTCAGGTTACCGCGCCCGAATATGTGAAAGAATGCTGCCGCATATTAACCCATCTCTCTTCAGCAACGCCAATCAAATTACCACACCGACATTTAACCTCGTTTCCACCCCTAACGCTGTAATCCCTGAGTATCCTGTCATTCCAGCAGTGCCATAATCTACCTTTTCCGATCTTTTGGTATTTAAAAATCTTTCTTTTACATTTAGCGCATTTTATTAGTATCATCTGTGATCGTCCAGCTTCATGCTTTTATAGATTCTCTTAGCCATGTCCCAGTAACGATCGGTACTGGCCTTGCCTTCACCATAAGCGTCGTGCCAGCCGGCAGGGACCGGCATATCCCTGTACAATGATTTGCGCCTTGCTTCAAGTAGCATCCTTGGGGCGTTCATAAAATCAGCACCGCAGATGACTCTGTTCCCTGTTTCGGATGATAACCACTTCAGCCATTTAACTCCGGTATGACTTCTCATTATGTGATGATCGAGGATTAACGTACCAACTTCCCCGGATAGTCGTTTGGCGTTGCGCCATGCCTGTTCGGTCTGCTTTTTCGAAAGCTTGTTGGGCATGTAGAGCGGAGGCCCGTCAGCCAATACGACATCGGGTTCCCAGTCCAGTATTTGAGAGATGGCTCTGTCGTCAAGGAGTTGGATGTCAGAGGTGTGCACGAAGACGCGGTCTTCCTCGATCCTTGTCATCATCACCGTCTGCGGATTGTTACGCTTGCCCCCATGAGACACCGGTCTGGAAAAGGTCATTACGCCATGCTTCACTCCTCCTGCGGAAGTCAAACCGTTCTTCAAGATATCAGAAAGAGACTCCGCTCTTTTTTCTTCAATCAGATGCGGGTTGGACTGGTTCTTAGCCCACATCCGGACGTCAGGGTTTAATCCGGTTATCTTTTTAATGTTGAACTGATAAGGATTCGCATCCACTAATGGAATGTGATCTCCGTGAAAATGACTGATCACTATGTCGGTTGCTTCTGACCACCGTTGTAGGATTGTCTTCTGTATCCGCTCGTCCACCGCTACCTGAAATGGGTGGGGAAGCAAGCCGTACCTGTTATAACCCAGCGCTATGCCCGGATCGATCAATATCCTCTGCTTCGCGGTTGTTACAAAACAGCAAAGACCTCTTACACCCAGTGATTCGGTTCCTATGATCTCTATGTTCATGTTATAATTCTTATAAAGATATACAACCCTTAGTCTTATCCATTAGCTCTGGCTCTTCCGGATTTACATATAGTATAGTACGGTCCCTTCATCTTCATCATTGATAAAAACATTGCAATCACGCCGAAAAATCAACACCGATATTCGAATCATCCAAACATTATATGTGACTCGCCACCAATCAGATATTATGGCATCGAAGATATGGGTTTCACAGACACAAGCTACTTTTTTCACCAAACAATCACTAAAACCATGCCGGCAATACTAATCGCAGGGACTCACAGCGGCGTTGGAAAAACCACCGTCGCGATGGCGCTGATGGCTGCGTTTGCGCGCAGATATGCGGTTGCTCCGTTTAAGGTAGGGCCCGATTACATCGATCCGAGCCACCATACTGCGATATGCGGACGCCCGTCCAGAAATCTGGACACGTTCATGATGGGAGAGGATGGTGTCCGGGAGACGTTTTCCAGAGCGGCAGCAGGTACTGATATCTGCGTGATTGAGGGCGCGATGGGGCTGTATGACGGCATGGGGTCTGACGATACCGCATCCGCTGCGCATGTCGCAAGGGTACTCGGTCTGCCTGTGATCCTCGTTGTCGATGTTAAAGGCGTCTCCAGAAGCGCTGCTGCAATCGTCAAGGGGTACTGCGACTTTGATAAACGGATCAACGTCGCTGGCGTGGTTCTGAACAAGGTAGGAAGCCCGAGACACGGCGATATGGTCAGGACTGCGATCCAGCAGGAACTCTCGGTTCCAGTGGTCGGAGAGATACCGAAATCATCCCGTATCGAGCTTCCATCGAGGCACCTTGGGCTGTATATGGCTCACGAGGGCTATCGCACGGATTACGTGACAGAACTGGAATCGCTTGCAGTAGATCACCTGGATATTCCCGCGATCCGGGACATCGCACAACATGCCCGAGATGCAGGGTACGCGGCGGCGGAAGAGGTTGGTGGCGGCGGTAGTTGTGGTGGTGGGAATAGCGTTGGTGGTGCTGATGACGATGATACTGGTGACGACAGTTCTGCCCGGCACGATATCACGATAGGGGTTGCTCGTGACCCTGCTTTCTGTTTTTATTATGCAGACCTGATCGATTCATTGAAACGGGATGCAAACCTTGTATTCTGGAGTCCGCTTACAGACGATCTGCCCGAAGCAGATGGGTTCTATTTCGGGGGCGGGTATCCTGAGTTGTACGCAAAAGAACTGTCGGCACGCAGCAAGACTGGAAAAGATATCAGGGACACTGCCGCGGACGGGGTTCCGATCTATGGCGAATGCGGAGGCATGATCTACCTCTGCGAATCCTTAATCGACCTGGACGGAAATACATACCCTATGACCGGCGTGCTTCCGGCAGAGACTGTGATGACGAACCGATTGCAGGCACTCGGATACACCGATGCAACCGTATCCGGTAATCAGGTAGTTCCCGCCGGGCGGATTCGCGGGCACGAGTTTCATTATTCAGAGACCGATTGCGCGCCTGATGTTAGATTCGCATACCGGATGAACCGGGGGAAAGGCATCAGGGACGGGATGGATGGGATGCTCGAATATGCCACGCTCGGGAGTTACATGCATGCACCGCCAAGTTTTGATGTGAGCCGATTTATCGAGTCATGCAGACGGCATGTTCGCTGAAACCGAAAAGATCGATTTAAAAACACTGTGCTCTTCGCGCCCTCTATGGTTAGATCCGGTGACTTTTGCCACTTTTGTGGGATCGATTTGACCACAACAAAAATACCTCTTTTGCGTGAATATCGAGACTTTTTAATTTATTCTGGTCGGTTGAAAACATGGCGCCAACCCGACAAATACGGGTATTATTGTGTGGGTGTAATCAATGAAATCGGTGTTAATCTGTGGCTAAAATAGTATCAGCCACAGATTAACGCAGATGGACACAGATTAGCGGTGTAAACCACTTTTCAGACCGATAGTTCTCCATTATGGTAATTCGGGTTGAA
>QMVM01000106.1 GCA_003661105.1 Methanosarcinales archaeon
GCTCGCGGTGATAAGTGTTGACAATCCGGGCAAGATCGTTGTCGCACGGAAGGGTAGCCCCCTCGTCATTGGGCTTGGGGGTGACGATTTTTTTGTGGCGTCCGATGTATCAGGGATCCTTAAATATACGAGAGATGTCATATTCATGAATGATGGGGAGATCGGCGTAATAACAGATTCCGGTATCGATATCACGACTCTTGATGGGGTTTCTGTTGAGAATAATATCGAAACGATGGAATGGGATCCTGAGGCGGCGGAGAAGAGTGGTTATGAGCATTTCATGTTAAAAGAGATATTCGAACAGCCAGACACCATCAGGGATACGTTTTCAGGAAGAATATCGGCAGACGGGATCAATCTTGGTGTGGCTCTGCCAAACGTGAGGAGGGTCGTGATCATCGCATGTGGAACCTCGTACCATGCCGGGCTCTTTGGAAGGTATGTGATCGAGCGGTTTGCCAGAATCCCTGTCGATGTCGAGATCGCATCCGAGTTCAGATACCTAGACCCGATCGTCGATTGTGGCGATCTCGTAATAGCGATCACGCAATCAGGAGAGACCGCTGACACCCTTGCAGCGATCAGGGAAGCCGGATCGAAGGGCAGCCAGAAACTCGGGATCGTCAATGCGCTCGGAAGCAGCATTACAAGGGAGTGTCAGTGCCTCTTCACGAGAGCGGGGCCGGAGATCGGTGTTGCCGCCACCAAATCATTCACATCGCAACTGGCATGTCTGCTTCTGCTTTCAGTACAGCTCGGTAAAGCGAGAAAGACGTTATCGACTGCTGATGTAAACGACTTCGTCTACGAATTAAAGCAGATGAGCGGGAACATCCAGCGTGTGCTTAATAGTACACCTGACATCAGGGAGTGCGCGAAGATGTTTGCTGATGCTGAGCAGTTCCTGTTCATGGGCAGGGGCGCAAACTACCCAGTCGCGCTTGAAGGCGCGCTAAAATTAAAAGAGATCTCTTACATTCCGGCAGAGGGTTTTCCAGCAGGCGAACTGAAGCACGGTCCGCTTGCCCTGATCTATGACGGGATCCCGGTGGTTGCGATAGCGACAAAGGATCCGGTGTACGAGAAGACGCTTGGGAATATCAAGGAGGTGAAGGCAAGAGGTGCAACCGTCATCGGTATCGCAAACGAAAGCGACACTGAGATTGCGAAATACGTGGACTATGTGCTCAGGATACCTGATACCGATCCGTGGATCGCACCCGTCCTCTCTTCGGTCGTGCTCCAGCTGTTCGCATACTATGTCGCGTATCACAGGGGTTGCGAGATCGATAAGCCGAGAAATCTTGCAAAGAGCGTTACCGTGGAGTGAGGGTGTGGGGGGCGGGAGGTCATGCCATCCGGTGTTGCTTATCTACAAGACTTCAGCGCAGTCGGATCGAATGTGAAAACACGGTGTGCAGGCTCTGTATGCAAGTGCGGGATTTGGCGACTTCGGGAGACTGTCATGATGGGAGCGGAGTCGGGTGTGGTCGGAAGGTTTTTGAGGTGCGGGCTTGAACAAGTGTTTATGGTCATCTATCAGAGAAATGGGGACTGAAAGGATGAAAGGTCTGATGGTTAGATGAAACGCACAAATGAAGGAGAAGTGATCATGTCATCTGAAATTTCTGTCTACGAAAAACAACTAATTCATGAAATCGAAGAGACGCCACACGAATACCTGCCAAACTTGCTTCAAATTGTCAGATTGTTCCGTGAGAGCGTGGTGGTAAAGTCTGCTGAGGATAGTTTCCGTCAGGGATGGAAGGAAGCGTTGGCAGGCGAAACGCGACCTGTATCTGAATTGTGGGACGGCATCGATGCCGAGTGAGCCAGCCGAATCGGCACAGGTTGAATTCACTCCGGAATTCAAGCGTAACCTGCGGTCGCTTGCCAAGAAGTACCGGCACATTCGCTCTGACGTTCAACCGTTAATCGACCAACTTCGGGCTGGCGAGGTCACGGGGGACCAAGTGCCCGGGACGCGCTACACGGTATTTAAAGTGCGGGTGCGGAACAGCGATATTCAAAAAGGCAAACGTTCTGGCTATCGCATGGTCTACCACCTCAAAACTCCCGCAAGCATTATTCTTGTGACGATTTATTCCAAGTTGGATCAGGCGGACATTTCGGCGGAGCGGATTCGGCGTATTCTGGTCGAGTTTGATGAGCACTCCGTATAACCGGAAGATGCGCGAGACGACGAACAAATTTCGCAGCACCCTCTGACATCCATCCACTTGCCCCCTTCGCCCTGCCTCCAAATACGCATGCTTGCCCGCGCTCACCCTGCAACCCCGCCCCCGCGGATGCCCTCGAATTCATTCGGGTGGGGGAGGGTGGGGGCTGGTATAAAACACGCGAATCATAACCAAAGCACCATATAAATTGACAGCGTAGGATAAAGTGATACCATGAAATTCGGATCGAGCGGGATACGAGGAATCGCGAATCAGGCGGTTACGTCAGAATTAGCTCTCCTAATCGGGCGCGGGGTTGGCACGGGCCGGGGCACTGTCGTCGTTGGGCACGACACGAGAAGAGCAGCAGAGATGATCGAGTACGCGGCGATATCAGGGCTCCTCTCAGTGGGCTGCCGGGTTACACGGGTTGGAATGGTTGCAACACCGACGCTTGCTTATGCTGCGAGGGATTATGACTGCGGCATCATGGTGACAGCCTCTCACAATCCGCCTGAGTACATCGGCGTGAAACTATTCAATCCTGATGGGATGGCGTTTGACTCAAAGCAGCAGAAGACGATCGAACGGTTGATCGGGGAGACCGGGGGGGCAGATATCAAACATACATTTGCATCGTGGGATCGGATGCACCCGGTTAGAACGGACGGAAACGCTGTCTCAAACCACATATCATGGATACTTGCAAGCGTAAAGATCGAGAAGAGGCTGCGGGTGGTGGTGGACTGTGGCTGCGGTGCGGCATCGCTCACAACGCCGTACCTGTTAAGGGCGATGGGTTGCGATGTGGTGACGCTTAATAGCCAGCCAGACGGGTTTTTTCCGGGACGTAATCCCGAACCGAAGAGTGAAACGCTTACTGCGCTTCAGTCAGTGATTCTCAGTACGAATGCCGATCTCGGGATTGCGCATGACGGTGACGCGGATCGGATGGTTGCTGTCGATGATCGGGGAGAGGTTGTCAGCAATGACAAACTCCTCGCATTCTTTGGAATGCACGAAGCAAGGAAGAAGATGGTCGTTCCTGTGGACACGTCCATGTTAATCGATGCAGTGCTCCCTGACATCGAGATAATCAGAACGCGGGTCGGGGACGTCTTTATTGCAGAGGAGATGAAGCGATCTGGTGCTGATTTCGGAGGCGAGCCAAGTGGTACATGGATATTTCCGCGAATATCATACTGCCCGGAAGGTATCTATTCCGCAGCAAGACTCGTTGAGCTACTGAGCAGAGAGGACGCGAGATTCAGCGAGCATCTCTCGCCGATGCCAGGGTATGAGATAAAGCGCGGGTCGATCGCATATCGTGGAGATCTCGATGGCGGGAGGATCGAAGAAGAACTGCGCACGCTCCCCTCGTCCGATATCAGCACGATCGATGGCATCCGGCTCGGATTCGACGATGCATGGGCGCTCGTCCGCGCTTCAGGAACAGAACCCCTGATCCGGATCACGGTTGAGGGTGCGACCGGGGATGCGGTCGAGAAATTATACCGTGAGATACAAAAAAGCGTAAAAGGAGTAATCGATGAAAGCAGTGATCCTCGCAGCAGGTGAAGGGACGAGAATGCGTCCGCTTACGGCATCGTGCCCGAAGGTGATGCTGCCGGTTGCAAACAGACCAATACTTGAGCATATCATCGTTGCTGCCCGGGACGCAGGTATCGACGAGTTCGTCTGTGTGATCGGGTACATGGGCGATGTGGTCCGGGATTACTTTGGGGGTGGAAGCCGCCTTGATGTCCGTATTGATTACGTGGAGCAGAGAGAGCAACTCGGTACTGCACACGCGATAGGGATGGCTTCTCGATCTGTGGAGGGCAGATTCCTCGTCTTAAACGGCGATGCGATCGTTACGCCGCCTGATCTCCGTGCTCTCATCGGGCGGAAGGAGGACATCGTCCTTGCAACGAAGGAACTGGAAAATCCCGCGGGGTACGGCGTTGTAAAGGCCGATGGCGGCAGAGTCGCCCGGCTCATCGAGAAGCCAGACCATGCTGCCGGGAATTTGGTGAATGCGGGGATTTATCTCTTTCCAGATACCATCTTTGATGCCATCAGAAAGACCGGGGAATCGGTACGCGGGGAATACGAGATCACGGATTCCATAAACGCGCTTGCAAGCGTTCTTGATATCGGCTACTCGATGCTCGATACATGGATCGATATTGGAAGACCGTGGAACCTCCTGGATGCAAACGAATATCTGCTTGCTGACATCGATTCAGAGATTGAAGGCGTAGTCGAGCCTTATGCCACATTAAACGGCAATATTCGGGTCGGGAAGGGCAGCATCATCAGAAATGGGTCTTACATTACCGGACCCGCGATCATTGGGGAGAACTGTGATATCGGTCCGAACTGCTTTATCAGACCGGGTACGGCTATAGGCGATAACGTGCGCATCGGCAATGCCGTTGAGGTCAAAAACAGCATCGTGATAGACGGAACAAATATCGGCCATCTCAGTTATGTCGGGGATAGCGTCATCGGGCGTGGCTGCAATCTTGGCGCCGGAACGAAGATCGCAAACCTGAGGCACGACGGCAGGAACATTAGTGCGGTCGTGAAGCGCGAGTCCGTCGACACTGGCAGGAGGAAACTTGGCGTGGTCATGGGGGATGGTGTGCATACCGGGATTAATACGAGCATCAACGTCGGCGTGATGATGGGGGCTTGCATGAGCACGCGTCCGGGGGAGGTGGTGATGCGATGATTGGGGCACAGCAAGATGTGTATGTCGTCCTGACCGGATACCTGAAATCCTCAAGGAAGCTTGGAGAGAGGGCAGAGGTCCAGGAAGATCTGAAAGGTTCCCTAAAAGTGGTGAACGAGAGGTTTGAGGATGCGATTGCTGCAAAATTTATGGTTGTGGGAGGCGATGGATTTCAGGGTATGCTTTATTTTACAGAATCTCTTTTTGATCTCTATTATGCGCTTTTTGAGAATATTGGGTACCGATTTTATATCGGCATCGTCACAGGTGGCATATCCACCAAAATGAGCGAGAACGTTGGCGAGATGGATGGCGAGGCTTTTCACAGGTCATCTGATGCGCTTGCTACTGTGAATCGGAAGGGCGGCTGGGTCGCATTCGATAGCGGCAGGGGGATCGATGGTATCATCACCCCCTCATGGAATCTTATGGCGGATGCGATCTGGAACTGGAGTGAAAGACAGAAGGAGATCATATTATATTACAGAAAACACGGCAAATGCCGGGATGCGGTCAGATCAGCGAGTGAGAACTTTGGTATCGGAGAGCGGAGCATCTATAAGACACTCCGAACCGGCAGGTACCATCTGCTGAGGTCTGTAGAGGATGCTCTGAAGGACGTACTGAACTAAAAATGGTTCTAATTAGATATTGAACTAAAAACGGTTAACAGGATGTGATGATATGGACTGGATGTTCAGAGTTGGTGTGGTTGTTGCTGCGTACATCGCTGTAAGTGTTGTTGGTGCCTACGTCATCAAAGCGATTCTCAGGAGATATGAGGGCGATATAGTAACAGGCGGCTTGAGGGGTGCCGGGATGGCGATAGGAATCATCGAGAGAGTTGATGGTACTGACTTTCGTTCTGGTCGATCAGTATACAGCGATAACCATCGTATTTGCCGCAAAATCTATTGCGAGATTCAACGAACTGGAGGATAGGAATATGGCTGAATATTATTTAATTGGCACGCTTTTAAGCATAACCGTTGCGATGGTTGTCGGGATTGTTACGAGATTGATTATATGGGGTGAAATGGTATGAAAATATTAATGGGTAGCGGGTGCGAGGTTTAAGCGAATGATTAAGAAAGCGATAATTCCTGCTGCGGGGCTTGGAACAAGATTCCTTCCGGTTACGAAATCGATGCCGAAGGAGATGTTGCCGATCATCGATAAACCGATCATCCAGTTTGTTGTGGAAGAGGCAGTAGCTTCCGGCATCGATGATATCCTGATCATTACGGGTAGGGGCAAACGGGCTCTCGAAGACTATTTTGACACATCTCCGGAACTTGAAAGCCATCTCCTTAAAAATGGGAAGGACAAGCGGTTACAAGAGGTACGAGACGTCTCTTCAATGGCGGACATCCATTACATACGGCAGAAAGAACCAAAAGGGTTAGGGGATGCAGTTTTGAGGGCGGAAAGGCACGTCGGCGACGAACCGTTCGCAGTGTTGCTTGGTGATGATCTCATCAGAGGCGAATCCTGTATAAAACAGTTGATGGACGTCTATACTGCGCATAAACGCACTGTGCTGGCAGTGGAAGAGGTCAGTGACGTGAGCAAATACGGGATCATAAAAGGCAGCAAGATCGATGAGTCGGTCTACCGTGTCGAGGACATCGTCGAAAAACCAGACGCGCGCGATGCACCATCAAATATGGGCGCGATCGGGAGGTATATCCTCACGCCAGCGATATTCTCGTGCATCAAGGAGGTAGAACCTGGGGTTGGTGGCGAGATACAACTGACCGATGCCATACGGATGCTTGTTGACCTGGAGGGTGTTTGCGCTTATGCGTTCAGAGGAAAGCGATACGATGCAGGGGATAAAGCCGATTACATAAGAGCAATCATCGATTTTGCGCTGGAACGGGAGGATTTAAGAGATGCGATTAAGAATTACCTACAGGTGATAAAATGAAAGCACTGGTAACAGGATGTGCTGGATTCATAGGCTCTCATCTGACAGAACGACTGCTGATAGATGGTTTTGATGTGATCGGGATCGATTGCTTCACTGACTACTATCCGCGGGAATATAAAGATAGGAATATCAAAAATGCTCTGGAA
>QMVM01000107.1 GCA_003661105.1 Methanosarcinales archaeon
CTTCCTGATCAGCCAACCAATGCTTTTGCATAACGTCGGTTCACATTCTCTTATAAAAGTCACAAAATCTATTTTGCCATCACTACTATGTAATTCCATTGCTCTCTTGATCTCGTTTAATATCTCTTCCGGTAAAACGAAGTCTCTGCGCTGATTGGTCATCTGCATCGTCCTGCCAAGCTGGCAGTACACACAGAAATAGTTACAGGTTTTAAGTGGGATCGGATTGACACCCAAAGAGCGACCAATCCGCCGTGAGGGAACAGGTCCATAAACCATCTTCATCTTATACTCGCCCAGATCTCCCTTATTGCGTCAGATACTGCTCCATCTGAGAATTCAACCACGGGCATGGCTGCAACCATCGCCTCGGTGACTACGGGATCATAAGGAATATTTCTGACGATCGTAACCCCGCGCTCCTGGCAAAACTCGGTAATCCTACTGCTGTTCGCTTCATTGATGTCGTACTTGTTGATGCAGACAACTGATGCAATCCCAAAATGCCTAGTCACATCAAGGATTCGCTCGAGATCGTGCAGTCCTGACATCGTGGGTTCGGTGATAACAAGCGCAAGGTCCACACCGGTTAAGGATGCGATCACAGGACAGCCGATGCCGGGCGACCCGTCGATCAGGATGAGCTTGAAACCTTCCTCTTCTGCGACCCGCTGTGCGTTGTTCCTGACAACCGTTACCAGTTTTCCGGATGCTTCTTCTGCGATGTTTAGCTGCGCATGAGCCATCGTCCCGTACTTCGTCTTTGAGATGAATGCGTACCCGGAGACGCGTTCTGCAAAGGTGATCGCATCCTGGTCACACACGAAGACACATACGCCACAGCCCTCGCAGCGTGTCGGATCGACTGCATAACCAGAGTCGGTATCAGATATTGCCTTGAATCTACACGCTTCTTCACATATTCCGCATTCTATGCATTTCGCTTTGTCCATTGCTGCAACGTTTAATCCTTTGAACTCCTCTCTTGTAACAATCTCCGGATGTAGCAGCAGATGGAGGTCGGGCGCGTCCACATCGCAGTCAGCGATAACCAGATTCCTTGCGAGGGCTGCAAACGATGCGACGAGTGTCGTCTTCCCTGTGCCGCCTTTTCCGCTTATGATGGTTATCTGCTTCATAATTCCCCCCTGATTCCCTCGACCATTCCGGAAAATCGGGTCTTCCACTCTGGAATTGCATCCACAAACGGTACGCCTTCCGAATAATGCTCTGCGATCTCCTTATCATAAGGAATCTCAAGCAAGATCGGAATTTCTTCCTCTTTACAGTAGTCGTAGACTTCCATGTCCCCGATTCCAGCTTTATTTACGACTACGCCAGAAGGAATCTTTAGCACTTTAAGCACCTCTACTATCAGTTTCAGATCATACAGTCCAAACGGTGTTGGCTCGGTTACAAGAATACAGTAATCACTGCCCGATATCGCTGCAATCACAGGACAGGCTGTTCCAGGTGGCGCATCAATGATCACCGTCTTTTCCGGATCGATCTCTTCTTTTACGTGGTCGATAAGGGGTGCTGCCATGATCTCACCAATATGGAGCAGCCCATACACGAGTTCTATGTTGTCGCCACTTCGCCCCTTCCTGACAACACCGATCTCCCTCGTCTCCTCGCTGATCGCATCCCGCGGGCAGACCATGGAGCATAGACCGCAGCCATGACAAAGTTCGGAAAAGACCATGACCTGTGTCGGGAGCACGACAATTGCGTTATACTCACATGCAGCCGCACATTTCCCACAGTAATCGCACAAATTGGGATTGACTACTGGTACAAGTGTACATGCTGACTTTACATCCGTTATCTCTGGTTTGAGGAAGATATGCGAATTCGGTTCTTCGACATCGCAATCCAGTAACTGCACATCGGGGAGCGACAATGCGAGATTTACAGCCACGGTGGTCTTTCCTGTGCCGCCCTTTCCGCTTGCTATTGATATGATCATTGTTGAATCATCTCTCTTGATTTAGTGATTGGTATTCTGTCATTGAAGTTGCGCCGCCGAGGTTATATCGATGATGGTTGCTCTTGGGACTCCCCAACAAATAGGTTACCCCGATGTACACCCTGCAGTCACCGACCCCGTTTTTAAAGAGCAGGGTATCATGGGATGGAGGGGTGTGGACGGGCGTGAATTTATGGGCAGTAGGACGATGAATCGAGCGTAGTTTTGTGCATAAGTCGCGTTTGACCTTAAATTCTCAATGTAAGTAATGATATATATATAATTTATATATTAAATAAGTTAAAAACAATAGTCCTAACTCGTCAAGTCAACAAATACGTGCAATATAATTATTTCTGTGACCTCATCGTTTTTTTGAGCGTGAACACTCTTATAAGTCAATGGACAATCAACAACACTATCCACGTTAAAGGGGGATGTTTCGTTTGTCTTTTCCTTCCTTTTTTGCAATGCACCTCTAACAGTCGATATTGCCTTCTCGATAGGTTTCGACAATACATAGCCCAACATAATTCCATAGTTATGCCCCCTGCTATATTTCCCATTTATGAAATCCATTACACCTTCTTCCACATAGGGACCTGCAAGGGTAGCCACCATCCCCCGAAGACGTTTTGCTTCAACTGCCAAGTAGCTATTGGGACGGTGATCATCCCATGTAAATCTGATATCTAGCTCTGCTAATTCATCGGGCTTGCTAAGTATTCCTGGAAAAATATCGACACGTATGCGGTGTTCAGTCTCATCTTGTTCAGCATGCATTTCAGCTACCCGTTTTCGGGTGATGGGGTTTTCAAGGGTATCGGGACTAAAACTATAGTTCCGTTTAATACGTTTTGTGCCGGAGATCAACAGATTCAAAGCGATTTTCAGGTAACCGCGGGGTATCGAGAATGATGGGGAACCAACATAATCCGGCTGTTCATAATGCGCCATTCACGCCTCCATGTGCTCCCTAATGACAGTATCAGCATCGTTCAAAGCTGCGGATTCTGACCAAAATCGTTCTTCCGATGGTTTGATAATGTAAAGATGTTCTCCTTCATACACCCTAAGATGTCCCCAGACGTAAACACGTTCTGAAATTTGGTTTTGCAGGTTTTTTGAAATTTTGATTAATAGCTTTTCAATCCCTTCGACCCTCTTTGTTGAATTTTTCTGATTCGATGTTGTTTGAGACACCTGTTTGAATTCTACGACTGACAATGGCGAATCTTCCTTAATGTCATATACTGTATAAATGAGAATTTTTCCCTCGAATTCCAAGATGCTATTTAGTTGTTTGCATAATCTATCTGCATATCTTTGTAATTGATTTAAGGTGGGAGGTTTGATACCTCTTCTCTTGGTCTTCGCTTTTTTTCGATTTAAAAATAGATCAATTGTATACCGGATCATATCATCTACAATAATACGCTCATTCTCATTTAATTCATATAAGTTGCAGATGGATTTGAATAAGGAATCTTCCCAATCCTTGATTTCTGACGATGATGTCGATCTCCAAGATCCGCAAAGCTTATTTTCGATGGTGATCACTTCGTCCCAGCTATCATCGTTCAGATCAAGAATAGACTTAGGTAAAGGCATACTAAGCCAATCACTACCCTCTATAAGTCGCTCAAACCACCCTAATTCCCGGCTAAGCATAAATGCCAAATATATGGTTAACTTACTGTTAAAAATCGCATTAAGCCTATGTGCATATCGCTCATCTACACCATCAAATGAAAATCCAATATAACTTTTAGAATAAACAGTATCATCTGATGTGAACGCACTACATGTTTCTCCACCTTTCAGGCCTCTTCGAACAATGAGTAACGGTCCTTTGTAAATATAAATCTCTCTCGGTCGATCTAACTCTTCGTATTGGAATTTGGGTAATTCCTTGGAATTTATAGAATATTTATAATCCTCTTTTGCCTCTAAATTCGGATAACCAATGTATTTTGTCGCAGGTTTTGGCTTACCACCTTTTTTGGAATAACCTTGACCGTGTTTTTTACCATTGATACCGATTTTATTCAAAACGTCTTTCAGAGAAGGATTGCGGGTTAACTTTTTAATCAATTCAAAATCTCTTTGTGAACCCAAAAATGCTATTTTCCATAGATGCGGCTTGTCACGCAGTAAAATAAGGGAGATTGTTTGGATATCCGGAGGGTGGATAATTATTTCACCCCGCTTCTTTATCAAAGGATACCATTTAGGGCAAATGTATGTGACACAGGAGTCGTTATCCGGAGGTTGCGGGTTATAAAAAATTACGCTGCCAGGCATTCCTGGAGACCCCCCACCTCCTCCGTGGTTTTTTCCGCCAAACAATATATTTTCTCCAGATATATCAGAAAGGTTGATTACCATAAAAATTGAGTTATCCTCCAAAAACGAACTCAACCAAAACTTGCCTCCGGTTCCCAATTGATAGAAAATCCTGCTGGAAACAATAAAGGCAATTCTAGTATTGGCACTGGCGAAATCTCTCACGCGACCCATAATGGCTTGATCTGGTTTTAGATGAGGTATATTATTTTCCTGACAGTATTCGAGCAACCATTGTCTACCAGATTCGGGGTTTTCCGGATCTCGCGATGCTGTTTTTTTATTTAATTTAGTCCATGGAGGGTTTCCTATGATGAGATCAAATTTACGGTCTGCGAATGGCTCATTCTGATTGAACACATGCTCAGTATTGGCTATATCTTGATTATAGAGCACCGGATGATAGCCCTCCCCCCATCCAGGGTGATAGATGAGTTTTGGAAACTTGATATCCTTCGGGTCAGTAAAACTCTCATCTAGCTCCAATAATGCCAGATAAAGACTGAAAGCGGTGACTTCAATCGCACCCTGTTCGATATCCACACCATATATCTGGTTTAGTAATATATGGCAAATCTCATCACGATTGGGCGTTCTACCCAATTTAAGTCTCTTCTTCAAAACAAGTCTCCGAAAAGCATCTACAAGAAACACGCCTGAGCCACAAGCAGGGTCGAGAACACGAGCATCATCTGGTAAATCCAACATTGCCAGCGATGTAACCAATTCTACAAGATGAAGCTTAGTGTAGTGAATACTCTTTGCCCTTGCATCGATCGGATCCTTTGAATGGGCAAACATCTCATAAATACTGCTTATCAGTTCAATCGGGATTATATCGAAATTGTATGGCCATAATCTTTTATAGAAACTTTTTATTTTATTATCATCAATTTCAATGCTGCTCATATCAGTGCCATCAAAGAATTTGCAGATAAGTTCCAGATGGATATCGTCAACCGAATCTTCTTCATCTCCATCTATCGGAAATAAATCACCATTGAACGTACTACGTAACCATCTGAAAAATTTGTAGAGCTGCTTTTTATCCGTTAACAAATCCTTCATATCGCTATGTTCAAATTCTGCATTTAAGAATTCTGAAGTGATTATTTTACGATCCCATAAATACGCCATGAAAATACCCCTTCCAATAAGGGTATGGGCAATATGAACTGGAATGCGCCAACTACCATGAGTTAAAATCCGCTCAGTGTCCCACAGGTCATCCAACAATGAGACATCGACCCGCTGATTACGATCAATAAGTCGTCCCTTGTCACTCTCCCAAAATTGACCCGTATCGAATAACGCTCGTCTGAATCGTTCAACACCTTCCAGTCCGTCAGAAGTCAGCTTCAATACATCCAAAATATGGGATTTTTCGGTATCCCCTTCTTCGGGCCTGGCGAATGCATCATATATGCGCACCTGCGTCGGACTGATTAACCAAAGAATTGGAGCCCTTCCAGTGTTCCAAACGCGTTTTCTGATTTGTGTTACCTGTTGTGCAGATATGCTACCATTGACTGTTTTAAAATAGATACAAGGATGTCCTGGCATCCCTTTACGAGTTGCAGGCGTCTCATAAATAAAATCGATCTTGGTCTCCTTTTGACTTTCGTCCATGATAAGGCGATGGTGGAGGATTATTTCATAATCTTTTTTTGCCTCATCAGCATCAACCAGCCCATCCACAAAGTCCCCACTATCTGTGAGAAATCCTGCCGACCCCAACGCAATTTTGACGGATTCGTTTCGTGTCAGCATATCGCCGGTCATGCTCATCCCTCCAATATCACTTGTTATTTTCCTTTTCCTGCGATGGTTCTACCAACAATATTTTAGCGCGGTCTCCTACCAACTCTTTCGGAATATAAAACTTTCATAGGTCATCAGATGATTCAACACTTGTTCCCACGGCCTAACTTGCCCCTAAAAAACACACCACCCACATAAACCATTCCAACCTCCACGCACACCACGACACCCACTCGGGGAAGTTACCAAACTCCAAACTTAAATACCGGGCATGTATACAGCGATCCCATGCAGCCAACCTGCGTCGCGCAGACGTACCAAACCGTGTTTTAGTGATCCCTGTGCTCCTTACACGCGTTCTCATCGGTCGCTTCCGTAAGCCGCCCCTGCTGCCATGCCTCAATCGCATCGCGCACCGTACCCTCTGCACCAACGAAGACGTCGATGCCGAACTCTTCAAACATATGAACCGCTTTCGGTCCCAGCCCGGAGCAGAGCATTACATGAGTACCCGTCTTCGATATGAACTCTGGCGGCACTCCAACACCGCCTCTATGCTCACTGGTATTCGGAATCACCGTAACCTCGTCCGTCTCAAGATCTACGAGGGTATATGTTGGAACCCTGCCAAAATGCTGACCCACGACATCATCGATGCCGCCTTCTCCTTCTGTTGGAATGCATACTTTCATTCTTTTTACCTCTATTTATTTCATGTAGTTTGCTTATTCAATCTCAATTCGCGATAATCAGCAATTGCTTCCCGCAGAACATCCACCGCAAGGACCGTACAGTGCACATTCTC
>QMVM01000108.1 GCA_003661105.1 Methanosarcinales archaeon
CGTTGGTTCTACTGCTGTAACTTGGACAGTAACCGACTATCATGGTAATATAGCATCTTGTACACAAGATATCATTATTACTGATGATGAAAGCCCAAGTATTACTTGTACAGGTGACCAAACTTTAGTTAATGATAATGGTACTTGTGGAGCTGCAGCAACAATCATCAGCCCAACAGCCATTGATAATTGTGGAATAGCTACCATTATTAATGATTTCAATGGAACTGATAATGCCAGTGATACTTATCCAGGTGGAACAACTATTATTACATGGACAGCAACAGATATTCATGGTAATACCAATACTTGTACACAAAGCATTACTGTAACGGATGTTGAAAATCCAATAGCAGTATGTAAAGATTTCAATGTAAATATTGATGCTAATGGTCAGGCAAGTATACAAGGATCAGATATTGATGGTGGTTCAACTGATAATTGTGGAATCGCAAGTCTAGATGCCAATCCAAATACTTTTGATATTACTCAAATGGGACCTAATGATGTGGTTCTTACAGTAACTGATATTCAGGGGAACTCCTCTACATGTCTTGCTATTGTAACAGTAACTGACTCAATTCCTCCAACAGCAATTTGTAAAGATATTACTGTCCAACTTGATGCAAGCGGAAATGTAATAATTACAGGAGAAGATATTGATGATGGATCTTATGATAATGGTATGATAGCTTCTTATGAAGCAAATCCAAGTGAATTTAATTGTAGTCAAGTTGGCGATAATATTGTGACCCTAACTGTAACTGACCTTTCCGGTGCTACCGGTACTTGTACAGCAATTGTTACCGTAGAAGACAATATTGCACCAATAGCTGCATGTCAGGATATCACAATTCAATTAGATGCAAATGGTCAAGCTTCATTAAACGCTACTGACGTGAATAATGGTTCTACTGATGCTTGTGGAATAGCGAGTATGATGGTAAGCCCTAATTCATTCAATTGTTCAAACATAGGAGTTAACACAGTTACATTAACAATAACAGATGTAAATGGAAATGTATCTACATGCGAATCTACAGTAACAGTAGAAGACAATGTAGCACCAATCGCTCTCTGTCAGGATATCATAATTCAATTAGACGAGTTTGGAACTGCTAGTATCACAGCTGGCCAAATAGATAATGGATCGAATGATGCCTGCGGAATAGCTGATTTAAGTGTGACTCCAAATACATTTGATTGTACTAACATAGGAGCAAATACAGTTATATTAACTGTAACCGATAATAATGGAAATACATCAACATGTGAATCTACAGTAACAGTAGAAGATAATATTGCACCAATCGCTCTTTGCCAAGACATCACAGTTCAATTAGATATCAATGGTGAAGTAATCATTAGCGGAGCCGATGTTAATAATGGTTCAAATGATGCTTGTGGAATAGCTAATTTAAGTGTGATTCCAAATACTTTCAATTGTTCAAATATTGGTGATAATGTTGTAATATTAACAGTAACTGATAATAATGGAAATACCAGTACTTGTCAGTCTACAGTAACAGTAGAAGATAATGTAGCACCAATAGCATTATGTAATGATCTCACAGCTCAGTTAGATGAGTTTGGAAATGCAAGCATTACAGCTGATCAAGTAAATAATGGTTCAACTGATGCCTGTGGAATAGCAGATATCAGTATAAGTCCCGAAACCTTTACATGTAGCAATGTTGGAGTAAATACAGTTACATTAACAATAACAGATGTAAATGGAAATATGTCAACATGCGAATCTACAGTAACAGTAGAAGACAATGTAGCACCAATAGCTCTCTGTCAGGATCTCACAGTTCAATTAGATGAGTTTGGAAATGCAAGTATCACAGCTGACCAAATAGATAATGGATCGAATGATGCTTGTGGAATAGCTGACTTAAGTGTGACTCCAAACACATTTGATTGTACTAACATAGGAGCAAATACAGTTATATTAACTGTAACCGATAATAATGGAAATATGTCAACATGCGAATCTACAGTAACAGTAGAAGACAATGTAGCCCCAATCGCTCTTTGCCAAGACATCACAGCTCAATTAGATATCAACGGTGAAGTAATCATTAGCGGAGCCGATGTTAATAATGGTTCAAATGATGCCTGTGGAATAGCTGATTTAAGTGTGACTCCAAATGGTTTCAATTGTTCAAATATTGGAGATAATGTTGTAACACTGACAGTAACTGATAATAATGGAAATACAAGCACTTGTCAGTCTACAGTAACAGTAGAAGATAATGTAGCACCAATAGCATTATGTAATGATCTCACAGTTCAGTTAGATGATTTCGGAAATGCAAGCATTACAGCTGATCAAGTAAATAATGGTTCAACCGATGCCTGTGGAATAGCAGATATTAGTATAAGTCCAGAAACCTTTACATGTAGCCATGTAGGAGTAAATACAGTTACATTAACAATAACAGATGTAAATGGAAATATGTCAACATGCGAATCTGCAGTAACAGTAGAAGACAATGTAGCACCAATCGCTCTCTGTCAGGATATCACAGTTCAATTAGATGAGTTTGGAGCTGTAAGTATTACAGCTGACCAAATAGATAATGGCTCAAATGATGCCTGCGGAATAGCTGACTTAAGTGTGACTCCAAATACATTTGATTGTACTAATATTGGAGCAAATACAGTTATATTAACTGTAATAGATGTAAATGGAAATTCAACAACATGTGAATCTACAGTAACAGTAGAAGATAATATAGCCCCAATCGCTCTTTGCCAAGATATCACAGCTCAATTAGATATCAATGGTGAAGTAATCATTAGCGGAGCCGATGTTGATAATGGTTCAAATGATGCTTGTGGAATAGCAGATTTAAGTGTAACACCAAATACTTTCAATTGTTCAAATATTGGAGATAATGTTGTAACACTGACAGTAACTGATAATAATGGAAATACCAGTACTTGTCAGTCTATAGTAACAGTAGAAGACAATGTATTACCAATAGCATTATGCCAAGATATCACAGTAGAACTTGACGCCAATGGTCAGGTAATGATCACGGCTGATCAAGTTGACAATGGTTCTAACGATGCATGTGGTCTTGCAAGTATCAGCGTTGCTCCTAATGCATTTGATTGTACACAAGTGGGTGAAAATACCGTGATTCTAACAGTAACAGATAATAATGGCAATGTAAATACATGCGAATCTATCGTTACCGTTGAAGATAATATTGCACCAACTGCAATTTGTCAGGATATAAACATTGATTTAGATGATAGTGGATTTGCCTCCATTACTCCAGCTGATATTGATAATGGTTCTTATGATAATTGTACATTTAATTTGAATGCAAGTCAGTTGAACTTTGATTGTACTGATGTTGGAGCTAATACAGTTACATTAATTGTGACTGATGCAAGTGGAAATATAACTACATGTGATGCAATTGTAACAGTGCATGATATTACTGCTCCTGTTATAGCTTGTCCTGCAGATCAAGACTTGTTTATTGGAGCTGGTTGCCAGGTCTTATTACCTGATTACTCTCCTGAATTAAGTATTGTTGAAGCTTGTGATATCGCAAGTATTATTCAAACTCCATCAGCAGGTACTGTTTACACTCAAGATGATGCCGGAGTACTCAATATCGAATTTGCAATAACTGATGTAAGTGGAAATGTTTCTAACTGTTCATTCGATATCACAATAATTGATCAAGAAGCTTTCACAATAGCTGCTGTTGACTCAACACATGTTATTTGTAATGGTGCTAGTGATGGAACAATTACAATCACAACTACAGGAGGTCCTTCGGGATTATTCTATAGCATTGATGGTATTGATTATACAAATACAACAGGTGAATTTACCGGATTAGCTCCCGGTGTTTATCCAATATCTGTAATGAATACAAATGACTGTATCCATAATTGGCCAATTGATGTAATTATTACTGAACCTTCACTATTGGTTATTGACGATGTAATTGTTGATGATGTATATGGTTGTTATGGTGAAGAAACTGGTGTTATTACAGTAATAGCAAGTGGAGGAACTCCAGAGTATGTATATTCTATTGATAATGGTAACTCATGGCAAGTGTCTAATATCTTTAGTGATTTACCTTCTGATAATTATAATGTTCAAGTAAAAGACTCACATGATTGTGTAACAGTACTTGATACGGTAACGTTTGTTAATGAGCCAGAACTCCTCGCTTTAATAAATATCGATGTAGTTCAAATTACTTCATGTAATGGAGATTTGAGTGGTGAAATTCATGTTGAAGCAGTAGGAGGAACAGGAATTATTAGTTATTCAATTGATGGTGGTAGTTCTTGGTATCAAAATGACGGGCATTTTACAGGTCTAGCAGCTGGTTTTTACTTTATTAAAATTAAAGATGAGCATAATTGTCAGAATGGTTATAATTCGCCAATTATCATTACAGAACCAGTGGAGTTAATTGTTAGTGACGTTGTTTCTACTGATGTAACTCAGTGTTATGGTAATACTAATGCAATGATAACTATTACTGCTTATGGTGGCTCAGGTACTTTAAGTTATTCCGTAAATGGTGGTACAAGTTTCGTTAGTAATGGTGGTTATTTTGGTGGTCTTGGTGCCGGATCTTATGATGTCTTTGTAAAAGATGCTAATGGTTGTATCAAAGAATTTGAAAATAATCCTATCATTATTACTGAGCCTACTCAAATACTTATGGATGTTGCTGCGGTTGATGTAACAGGATGTTACGGTAATGCTAATGGTTCAATTGAAATAAGCGCAATAGGAGGAACAGAAGTTTATACTTATTCTATTGATAGTGCTTATAGTTGGCATATTAGTTCATTATTCGATAACTTAGGTGCCGGTGAATATGATGTGATGACTCGTGATGATAATGGATGTGTTCAGCCTTATGAAAATAATCCTGTTATTATTACTGAGCCTGATGCACTTGAGATTACTTATGTTTCTCTTAATCCTCCAGCTTGCTACGGAGAAGGCGGAGATATAAATATCAATGCAACAGGTGGAACAGGTATTCTTTATTATTCAATTGATGGAGGAGTTAACTATCAAACTAATTCTCATTTCAATAATGTATTAGCAGGTGAATATAATCTCATGATTAAAGACGAAAACGACTGTGAATTAGTTTATACTGAAAACCCTGTAATATTTGTTAATCCAGACTTATTAGTAGTTGACGATGTGATAGCACAAGATATCAGTTGTAATAGCCTTGGCTCTATTGAAGTATTCGCAAGTGGTGGAACAGGCCAATTAACATATTCAATAAATAATGGTGCAACTTATCAATCAAGTAATCTATTTACTAATTTGGTTTCAAATACTTATATTATCAGAGTAAAAGATGAGAATGCTTGTGTGAAACTAAGTGCAGATAATCCAGTTGTAATTCATGAGTTCGAACCATTTGCAATGCATATTGAAACTGTTGATATAACAGGATGTTATGGTGATTTAACCGGTGAAATTCATTTAACAGGTACTGGTGGATCAGGAATATTAAGTTATTCTATTGATGGTGGAAACACATGGTCAGTGGGTAACGGTGATTTCACAGGTTTAGCTGCAGGATCTTACGATGTTGAATTAAAAGATGAAAATGACTGTACTTATGATCCGGTAGATCTAGTTGAGATATTACAGCCGGAACAACTCATTATTAATTCAGGTATAGCTCAGCAAGTTGCATGCTTTGGTGATAACAGTGGAAGCATTACAATTTCAGCAATAGGCGGAACGGGAATCAAGAAATATTCTATAGATGGTGGCGATACTTATTTTGAGAATAGTGGACTATTTGAAAACTTATCAATAGGTGAGTACAATATATCTGTAATTGATGAAAATGATTGTTATGCAGATTATATGAATAATCCATTAATCATTACTCAACCTGATCAAATAAGTATAAGTGCTACTAATACTGATAATAGTGGATGTTTCGGACATGGAAACGGCCAAATCAGCATTAATGCTTATGGTGGAACTCCAGGATATACATACTCTATTGATGGTGGTATTACTTTTGTCACTAACAGTGATTTCAGCGGATTGTTTACTGGAGAATATCATGTAATGGTGAAAGACACCAATGATTGTACAATTGACTATGTAAATAATCCAATTATTATCAATCAAATTGATGCCTTTACTATCAGCATAGAAACTGGTGATAATAGTGGATGCTACGGACATGGAAATGGATTTATAACTATTAGTACTCATAATGGAGCAAGCGAAGGTTATCAATATTCAATAGATAATGGACATTCTTTCTCTTATGATAATGTGTTTGAGGGATTGGATGCTGGTTTATATAACTTGATTGTAAAAGATACTAATAGTTGTGAGATTGAGTATCCTAATAACCCTGTTCTTATTCAGCAATTAGAGGGTACTACTATTACTGAAGTAGCTTCAGAAGATCCTACTTGTACAGAAACAGGTTCGATTATTATTACAGCTAAAACTGAGTCAACAGACTTAATGTACTCCATTGATAATGGTGAGAATTTCCAAGCTAATCATATTTTCACAGGATTAGAAGCCGGAAATTACCATATTGAAGTAAGAGATGCTAATGGTTGTAGTATCATCTATGGAAATAACCCTGTAGTACTAGAAGGTCTTCCTCCAGTACCAGTAACTATAGAAGCAATATCAGGTACTGATGCTTGTATAGGTGCCCAAGTTATATTAGAAGCAAATGCTGATAATGCAACATCCTATACTTGGAGTACTGGTCAAACTGGATCTGCAATTGTGGTTAGCTCTGGAATAGAAGGATTCTCTGATTATAGCTGTGTTGTTGTGAATAATGAAGGCTGTAGCGGAA
>QMVM01000109.1 GCA_003661105.1 Methanosarcinales archaeon
TGTTTCAATCCCCTATCAAGCGGGTCTACTTTTCACACTTGATAATTGTGCTTGACCACGATGGAGAGCAGGAGGATGTTTCAATCCCCTATCAAGCGGGTCTACTTTTCACACATTATGCTACGATATCCGAGGTGAGTTTTAGAGTAAAAGTTTCAATCCCCTATCAAGCGGGTCTACTTTTCACACCTTGGCTAACCATCAGGGAGTCTTGTCCATTTGATAAGTTTCAATCCCCTATCAAGCGGGTCTACTTTTCACACCACAGTGACAAATGAGATAGCTCCAGATGGGAAGTTTTTTGTTTCAATCCCCTATCAAGCGGGTCTACTTTTCACACGCGGTAGTAGTAACGACTTTGCCAGCAATGGCAGAAGGGTTTCAATCCCCTATCAAGCGGGTCTACTTTTCACACGTCACACAGCGGTTTCCAAGATATATACTTCACAAACTTGTTTCAATCCCCTATCAAGCGGGTCTACTTTTCACACACCATCGGTTTTCGGCACATTTCCCGAAATTGGAAGTCCGATTTCCAACGGGTATTCCTCATTTCAGGGCAGGATATACCTTTATAATATTGGTAGATTTCACCATACATAAGCTTTGCGATAATGAACCATAATCAATAAATTATACTCATACACCCGTAATACCAAAATCGCAAATAGCATATATTTTCACATTTAAACCATTCTCTGCACCGCGTAGCTCTGCGATAATCGACCTCACATTTGTGCCTGGACTTCCTTGATATAAGAACCGAAAATAACAGATATTTTCACATTTTATCCCCTCCCCACGCCGCGCATCTTTGCGATAATCCCTCATGTTTCCAAACCCCGTCTTGACTATCGCAAATCAAGATTGAATTAAAATAAATATATAAAACAAAATACATTACCTCTAAAACATTCTACTATACTACATAAAATTTAGCCTCATCCGTAGACTCGCGCCGCCCCAGCAGAATCGTCTTTTTCAAACATGCTTCGCATATCTGATATATCCTTATGCTGTCGTTTCCTTCGGTGAATGGCTCAAGTTTAACAGCAAGATCGTTAAGCATCTTTGCATCGAGATGACATTCAAAAACACTGTACTGCACACGCTTCCCATGGTCTTTGAGAAGACCGGCAACTCTGTTCCTCTTCTTGTCATCCGAGATATCGTAGGAGATTAACACATACGTCATTTTAGCGCACCAGAAATGGTTGGTATATCTCTCTATTGAGTACGGTCTGCCTCATGCTATCTACTTGATCTCGAAAACCCTTGCGATAACTTGTGTACGAGTCCCCTCTCTTAAAAGGCTTCTCCAGCCTCTCTTCATAATATCCGAAAAATCTCTTTAATGCCTCTTTATTCAGGAGAACCGCGCCATCGCTTTCTTTGTGGAAATCCGCTTCCGTGACACTTCCTTTGTTTGTCAGAGTCTGAACAAGCCCATCAATTACAGGGTGGCGGAATTCCTCGATTATATCCAGAGGTAGGGACTGCCTGCCATATCTCAAACCATGCATGAATCCTATGAAAGGATCAAAGCCGACAGATTCCATCAAAGCCGCTATCTCATTCGCGATAAGAACATATCCCAGGCTCAAAAGAGCATTTACCGGGTCTAATGGCGGGCGTCTGTTCCGTCCCTCAAAGGAGAGGTTAGATAGCATCGTGGAGTAGCAATTATAGTATGCTCTGGTGCTGGCACCCTCCAGACCCATGAGTGCGGATATCGTGTTCTCGTGTGGGATTTGGGAGAGCGACCGGGAGATTGTATCCATATCGGATGTGAAATCTGCTTCGGGGCGATTCCTTTGATAGCGCAGGAGGAGAGTGCGCTGGTTCTTCATCTTCCCTCCAATGATGCTTCTGGCGGTGATCAGCTTAAACTCCTCATCCTTGTATCGATCGTATTGAGCCAATCTTAAGAATACATTCTTCGACTGAACCGGGGTCAGTCTGCCCTTGAGTCTGCCGTTCATGGAGAGGAAACTCACTTCGATCCCGCTACTTAGAAGAAAGCTGATAGCCTGAGTGCTTATTTGCACTGCTCCGAATATCAGGACATGATCGATTTCATGGGCCGGGACCTCGAGTAACGTTACACCGCCTTTCTCCACCAGAAGCCTCTGGGAAGTCTTCCGGAGCTTCGATCCTTGCTCGGTTAGATATAGTGTGGACATGTAACGATCCTCAGAGTCTGATTATCCACTCATATTTATCCCCTGCTTTCCTTCTCCTCTCAAGGACTCCGTATTCGGTGGATATACTGTCGGTCTCTGTTTTGTCGAAGTAAGAAGCCATCTCCTCCTCGGTGCGATGGATGCTTCTCTCAATCCCAACGAGATGCCTTCTAAGTTCGATATATCTCTTCAATTTCGCATTTATACCGTTCGGGGTGCGTTTATTCTCTTGAGTTCGAGTGTCTCCTTCGTATGATTGTGCAATCCATCCTTTTTGTCCTTGTTTGAGCGCGTGGAGAACTGGTGAAGGATAGCCCTTTGGCGGAATCTTAAAATGGCAATTGCAGCCCAGTTCCATGGCTATATCCTCGTGTTTCTCTCTGATTCTGGCGCAACTGATTGGATATGGCTTTAGCTTCCTTATCTTCTTCTCGGTAAAGTTGTAGTCATAGTTTATGCAGTTGCTGATAACCTCGTGCAGAAAATCTTTCCCTTCCTTCCCCAGATGCCCAAGGGTGTAAAGCAGGGTAACACGCTCGGAATTATTGAGATAATGAGTATCTCTGGCTTTATTCACCAGATAATTTACCACATTGCAGCCAGAGAGCAAGCTCTCTACCAGCGGTGATTCTGTCTTCTTTGTTGGAGCAGTCCCGGATTTAACACTATATGTTAACAGTATCTCCTCGATCCTTGTCTGATTGATATGTCTGATCTCGGAGAGTGCCGCGATCTGGTTTTGGAGTGGATCACCTTCCCGATCAAGGAAGAGCGACCTGCGATTAGTTCTTTTGTGGATGCCAAGAGGCAGCTTGATCAATGGTCCGAATCCTTCTCCAGTTCCTTTCACTTTATCGCGGTCTGGAAAGATCTCCCAGTGTATCCCGTGACCGGGCATGCCTGCCCTCTCGACGATGAACTTGAGAAAAGCTCTGACCAATTTGGCAGGCACAGGTGCATCAAAGAAGAACCAGAGATGGCGTCCCTTGTAGCCACTGTCTTCGATTAAGAATGGAATTTCCAGATCATCACAGATGGACGCCATCCTTACAGCATCACTCTGTGTTAGCTGATGGAGCTTTGCAACCTCCTCTTCGTCTTTCGCATATTCAAAAAGTACTTTCTGGCTGATATCGATATCTATTGCCGAGACGCGGACCCGGTCTTCTTCATCCATTAGATACAGCCCTATAGTCTCTTCGCCTCCAAGATGGTGCTTTATCTCTGCCAGGTTCAGTGGACGGGATACATGGGAAAATCCCCTCCTTCCCTTCTCATCAACCCACTGGCATGCGAAGAAGTCACCCCTTCCACGGAATATAGAGGCGAAAAGGGACACATCCTCATCAGAAAATACGAGCTTGGGTGGTTCCGGGGATGAGGGGACTGCGGGCGTAGGCTTTATAGGCTTCTCTACAGGTTCCGCCCCCATCTCCAGCGTCACAGCCTTCTGATACGATTCCTGAGCCTGACCATATTCGCCAAGTTCAGCGTAACAGAAAGCCAGATCCCGGTATGACTGGGGCAGATCCGGACAGTGATGGATGAGCTTCTTCAACCGCTGGATGGAGGAGTAGATATCCTCATCCATCAGATCCATCCGTTTCAGAGACTCTTTAGCTTGGGCGTAATCCGGATCGGCGGATAATGCTTGTGAGAATGCGTCAAGGGCTTCTTCCTTCAAACCCAGTCGTTGTGCCAGATGTCCCAGCCGGTACCAGAGATCCGCCTGATCGATCGAAAAATCTCTCCGTCTTCCAAGAAGTCTTCTGGCATTCTCCTCATCACCAAGCTCAAGGCTCATCTCTATAAGGGCGATCAAAATAAGCTCATTTTCAGGTTCTATTCCTCTGCATGTGCGGAAATAGACACTCCATCCTCTTATACTTTCTATTAAGTCTCCGATTCTTTCAACTGTTCCTCGTCTCTTGCCTGTTTGAGATATTTCATGCAGTCTTCGGCTGATGACACCAATGGCTTTCTTGCTCGGTCCTCTGCCTTTAAGATCAATGTAATAGCCCAGGAAGACAAAACCCTTCCCGGCGTGAACAAGTCTTGTCTTCTTCTCATTCAAATTGAGTTTCAATGACCCCAAAGTGGCAGTGACCTCAGTCAGAGCCTTAGCAACCATCTCCTGAGACTCTTCCAGCACAACGAAGTCATCAGCGTACCTGATGAGATGATAGCCCTTCGCCGCCATCTCCAGATCAAAGCGGTGTAAGAAGATATTTGCCAGAAGCGGCGAGATTGCACTGCCCTGAGATATGCCCAGATACTCTTCGCGAAGACTCATAGCCTCAAAGATGCTGGCGTTTAGAAACTTCCGGATCAGTTTCAAAACCTCTGTATCGGATATTCTTTCAGAAACAAAGCTTATGAGCAGATCATGGTCGATTGAGTCGAAGAATGCCTCGATATCCCCATCGAGAACCCACTCAAAGCCATCATTAAGCAAACCTTCTATTCTGTCGATAGCATCCAGAGATGATCGCCCGGCGCGATATGCGAAGCTGCAGTCCAGAAAATCTTCCTCAAAGATTGAGGATAGGACTGAGAGCAGGGATTGCTGTACCACCCTATCCCTGACAGCAGCGATCCCGATTGCGCGTTTGGATCCATCATCCTTATCCATATAGAATCGCAATACTGGGAGGGGTTTGTAATCCCCGCTTCCGAGCTGATCCTGCAGGGTCGTTAGATTCTCATCGAGGCTACTCTCGAAATCCTCTATCGTTACGCGATCAACCCCGGGACTGCCTCCGTTTCCTCTGACTTTAGTCCACGCTGACCTGATGTTCTGCTGGTTGCATACCTTCTTCCAGAGCGCCTGATCATCTGTCATTGTAGTATCTCGCCCTCTCCTGGCAGCTGTTTTCTTCGCCGGATAATACACTATCGTCTCCGGTATTTTTCACGCGATATAACCTTCACTGGTCTTGTTAGGTATACTTGTGCTTGGGCGATCTATTCTTATGTATTTCGTATGGTTCTGCTGCGAGGTTTCAATCCCCTGTTAATCGGGTCTGGTATTTGCACTTTGTGTGTTCCGCACAGTTTCAATCCTTGTTTCATTGGATATACTCTGTATGTCAACGGGCGGTCACAACACCACTTAAAATCAAACAACATAAATAGGGGGTATAATATTATATGACACCAAAAGCAGAATCGTCAATACTCAAAGGAGTGATTAAACAGGCAAAAAGTATATTAGTCGTACCATTAGTAGCAGGGTCTATGTGTTCAACAACTTTATTATCAAATGGTCAATATATCCTTGCAATTAAGTGCACATTGGCTTCTGGTGTATCGACAATAATTCTTGTTACAACCGTTTATGTTGTAGATCGGATTTTGGACATAAAATCGTAAATTCGACGCTGAATTTATTCGTAGACCATTCCGGACTTCTCTTATAAGCAGACACCATCATTTATACGGAAAGAATATCCGGTTATGTATAAGAATTTGCGCATGTTTCAATCCCCTATAGAGCGGGTCTGTTCTTTACACATACGATTATTTATTTTTACCATGAATGTATCGAAAATGCCGGACACATAACCACAACCATTATGCAGCACAAGCGAAAAAACAAGGTGTTGCATCAAGTTATCCCAACCGTTGAGCGAATATGAATCCCGATCAAATCAAACAGTATGTCCGGATGCTTGTGCTGGATGGTAAATATTCCATCGAATGGCAGCACATCAAGCAGCGTGGGCATCATGTAGAAGAGTATGAGATCAAGACTGTATTGTTGCATGGTAGGCATGTACCTGATCGAGACCACCCCAATCGTTATAATGCATTCGGTACAATAACACCAAATAAGAAGATACTGGTGGTATACACACTTGTAGAGCGGCCGGATGGAATGATTGTAGTTGTAATAACAGCATTTGAGGACTGAACCATGAACGAAAAATATCCGATATGCATCCCGGGCACACCGGTGAGCGTATCGCAGATGACCGATGATGATATCCGAGAAGGGTTGATGGCAGCGGGTGCTGTGATCATGGAAGGTTGTGAATGCGGTGGACGTTTCGAGCGTGTTGATGACATCGTGGTCGATACGGTTGTGGATAGCAGGCATGTCATTGTCAGGCATCTGCATGGACTCAGGTGTTCGAGGTGCGGGGTGGAGGCGTTGAGTCCCGAATCGATGCGCACGGTCGAAAGTCGGATGCGTGAGAAACGGTCGAGTGTTAGATTCAAACGTCTGACACAAGCGGCTCGTGAATCAGGGATACCTGTTTGAGTGTTTGGGCTGATCGGTCGGGTTATGAGCCGTTAGTTAATGGCTGCAATCCTATAGTCCCTATCGAGCAGGTCTGATCGCTTACACTAAAGAGAGATGGCCGGTCAAGGACCTGTACAAGTCTACCAAGACCGACCGGTTGCTAAACGACTATTGACAGCCAAA
>QMVM01000110.1 GCA_003661105.1 Methanosarcinales archaeon
CAGGCCAAGGCCTTTGATGACCGCGCAGGACTTTTTGTGATGCTTGAGGCCTTAAAGCTGATTCCTGAGCCGGGATGCGATCTGTATGTTGTGGCCTCTGCCCAGGAAGAAGTCGGTCTCAAGGGTGCAGGCCCTGTTGCAAGACGGATAAATCCTGATCTGGTGCTGGCGCTCGAAGGTACTATGGCCAATGACCTGCCGGGAGTGCCGTCCCATCGCATATTTGCCAGGCTTGGGGAAGGTCCTGAGATCAGATTATGTGATGGAAGATTCCTGGCGGATAGGGCCTGGAGCAATTTCCTGGTCCATCTGGCCGGAGAGGCAGGAATTCCATATCAAGTAGTGGTAAAAAAGGTTGGGGGTACCAATGCCGCGGCGTTGCAGGTGGAAGGTACCGGAGCCAGGGCTGCCGCACTGTCCGTTCCTGTAAGGTATATTCACGCCCCTGTCAGTTTGTTAAACAAGTCAGACCTTGAGGCTGCTATTGCTTTAGTGGCAAGAGTGCTTAGGGAAGTAAGACAGTTTGAGCCGAATTCATTTTTATAAGCTTCTCTTAACTCTTGCGGAGGAACGAGCGGTGCTTTTTGCTGTCCGAGTGAATGCGATTGTGTATGCCTGGCATGGGCGTGAACTTATCTTTTTGTAGCACAATTGTTATTTCTCAGAGTAATAAGGCATATGGAACAGAACCAACAAAGCATTGAAAGTCTTAAAGCGACCCTGGCTTTGCCTTGAGATCAGAACTTCAGATGACGATTGCTGTTTTGAGTGTAATTAAAAAACTAAACATCTTCGGCAAAATTGTATTCAAAGTGACGGTATAGCGGTCAAAGATGTCCATAATCTGGCACCGGAGGTAAGCGATGTTTTTAAAGGAAGCATGCAAACCGAGAAAAAGCGTTTTCAATAAGGAAAGACGTGATGTGGTTTTGGATCTATCGAATTTGCTGGAGAGCAAGATAGACCCGGAGAGATTTTTTGAAGAGAATTTTGTTACCTCCGGAATGAAGACCCTTCTTGAGAAAACCTTCAATCGTCTTGAGGGTGTCAGTGATCAGGCAAGCACCTTTCTGCTCACCCAGGTAATGGGAGGTGGAAAGACACATGTTATGATCGCCCTTGGATTGCTGGCCAAGAACCCCTCATTACGGCCCAGAATCCTTGGCGATAATGGCCCTGGTTCCAGATTAGGACCCATAAGGGTTGTGGGATTTACCGGGCGACAGTCTGATGCGCCGTTGGGCATATGGGGTGAAATCGCTGACCAACTCGGGGAAAAAGAGTTTTTCAAAGATTATTACTCTCCCTTGCAAGCCCCTGGGGAAACCGCATGGATAAACCTTTTAAAAGGTGAACCCACCATTATTCTCCTGGATGAACTGCCGCCTTATATGGATTACGTCAAGTCAAAGGAGATAGGCAACAGTGATCTTTCCGTTGTCACCACCACGGCATTATCCAATCTCCTTGTGGCCGTCAACAAAGCGGAGCTAACTAATGTTTGTGTTGTTATTTCTGACCTGACGGCTTCCTACGAAGGTGGTACAGAACAAATCAATAAGGCGCTTAATAACCTCCAGGGGGAAACCAATCGTTCGGCTTTGCGGATAGAGCCGGTAAATCCCCTTGGGGATGAGCTTTATCACATTTTACGGACAAGGCTTTTTGAAGTCCTGCCTGACAAGAAAATAATTAAGAGTATTGCCAATGAGTATGCCAAGGCCGTCCGGGATGCCAAGGAAATGGATGTTATCAGTGCCTCTCCCGATTCCTACGCCGCCCAGATCATAGAGTCCTACCCTTTTCATTTTTCCCTTAGAGATCTCTACGGCAGGTTTAAGGAAAATCCAGGTTTTCAGCAAACCAGGGGATTGATCCGTATGATGCGGATCATTGTATCGAGGATGTATGATGCAGGCCGCGCCTCGGAGGTCAAGCTGATCCATCCCTACGATATTGACCTTAACAATGATGAGGTGTTGTCTGAAATAAAAGGAATCAATCCTACCCTAAGCGAAGCCATTACCCATGATATAGCCAAAGATGGTCATTCAGTTGCCGAAGAACTGGATGTAAAATTAGGTTCAGGTTCAGATGCACAGGATGTATCAAAACTTATTCTTATCGCCTCTCTTGCCAACATCCCGGGGGCGACCCACGGTCCACGTGAAAGCGACATCATGGGATATCTTTGCATGCTGGGGCGCGATATCTCCAAGGTAAAAAAAGATATCGTCGATTATCTCCCTACTCAGGCCTGGTATATACATATCAGCCAGGATGGTCGCCTCTTCTACAAGAATACTCAAAATCTGGCTGCCAAGCTCCATTCCCTTGCGGATTCCTACAATCGACAGTCTTGCATTAAGGAATTGCGGACATACCTTGCTTCTCTTTTCAATCCAAGTTTGAAAGACTGTTATCAGAAATTTGAAATCCTCCCGGGCCTGGACGAGGTAGATGTGGAGGCAGAAAAAGTCACTCTGATCATTACCGAACCCACATCAATGCCGTCCAGTAAATCAAGACTCGCCCCGGAATGGGACAAGTTTGCCAATGATATTGAATACAAGAACAGGGTTGTCTTCCTCACCGGCAGTCATGACACTCTCACCCGGGTTGTTGAGCAGGCAGCCCAATATCGGGCAATTCAATCCATCCTTACGGATTTCGATGCCGAAAGGCTCCCTGATAACGATCCCCAGCGGCAACGCGCCTTTGTCAGTCAGGACAAAATAATTCTCAGTTTGAGAAGCTCCATTCAGGAGACGTTTACTACCCTTTCTTATCCCTCAAAAGACGGGTTCCGGTCCACGGACTGCCGCATTCAGTTTCAAGACAACCAATTCGATGGGGAGACCCTCATCCGGGATACCTTGGAAAAGCTACAAAAATTCACGAACGATATTTCAAGCGATACCTTCCGGAAGAAGTGTGAAGCACGGTTATTTGGGGGCCAGTCGACCGCTCCATGGTCGGAAATTAAAAGACGTGCCGCAACCCTTACTACCTGGCAATTCCATCGCCCGGATGCCTTAACCAATTTGAGAAATACTGCCATCAGCCAAGATATCTGGCGGGATGAGGGCGGCTATATCAATAAAGGCCCATTTCCACCTCCTAAAACCGAAGTGAAAATCCAGCGAATCAGCCGCAACGACGACAACGGGGAGGCGACGCTGAAAATAACCCCTGTCCACGGTGATACGGTTTACTATGAGATCGGCGACACAGACCCGACCAAATCTTCGATGCGGGTGGAGGCATTTAACGGGTTCAAGACCAGGGAGTTGAAGCTAAAATTTATCTGTGTGGACTCAAAGGGAAAACATGAACAGGGAAAAGCAGAGACCTGGCAAAACACCATAAATTTGAAATATGGGGTCTACCAGCAGGGTGACGACTGGATGGTTGAACTAAAGAACTATCCCATAGGTGATATTCGTTATACGACCAACGGTTCAGACCCTAAATCTCTTGGGGCAACCTATGACGCCCCTTTTCCTGTTCCAAAGGATTGCCAGCTTGTTTTGGCAGTAGCCGACAGGGGTGGGGTTGTCTCTCCCCAGGAAAAGATTGAGATCGAACAATACAAGACAAAGACCGTCAAGCTTGACCCTGGCAAACCTGCAAAGTGGAAAAGGCGGCATTATAATCTTACTACCCGTACTGCCTTTGAGTTCATGGAACGTCTGAAAAAATTTAGCGGCATTGCGTATGGCGTAATCATTGATGTCCGGGCAAATGATAAAAAACAGGATATCAGCTATAGCGCGGCTCCTAATTTTTCTCTTGATGGTGAGTATTTTGAAAGACTCGTTAAACAGCTTCAAGGTGTGATGTCTGGGAGCCAAATATTTTTAAGCATAGAAAGAATCGAGTTTGAAAGGGGCCAGTTCCTCCTTGATTGGATTGCGGATGCCAAGACAAAGCTACAGCCTGGTGAGGCGATTCAGTGAGCCATAAGGTTAAAAAAGACACCAAACAGAAAAAAGTCCTTGGCTTCGGGTTTATCCCGGAACTGAGCGAACACTGCTTTCTGGTGACCGTCCCGACTTCCAGAGCCAAAGGGGCCGATGTGCTGATTTCAGAGCATTTTGAGTGGCGGGAGTCTGGAAAAGACAAACAGATTGACGTCTCGTTAAATGATGAAAACGCCCAGGTAAAGGTTGTTTTACGCCGATACATATGGGATGAAATCGCCGAGGAAACAAAAGCGGAATTCAATAGACGATTGAGGTCCCTGGGGGTCAAAACCGGTAAATGGTTAAAGGCTGGGCAGGTTCCTGTTGAACGTTCATTGGGGAAAGAGCTGGTGTTGTTGGCGTGGGCCATTGAAGATTGCGATCCTGTATTGATCAGCACGGCAGTCAGAAATTGGTTGGGGTTAGTTCCTGAAGAACGTTGGTGGCTTTATACTATGACCAATGCCTCAACTGGGCATGCTGTCAATGGACGGGGGAAAGGATGGCGAAAGGCCGTACGGTTTGCATTGACTGAAAACCCCATATCAGATACTGCATTAAAAAAACGAAGAAGCGAATTTAATCTATCGTTTTTAGGGAAAAATGGATCGTATTCCCTGTTTGATCTTGTGGGAGAATAGATGGGTGATCGTGTTTTCATAGAAGAGCAATTCCCGGTCTCCAAGATTTCAAAGGAGAGTTATAAGGAGAGAAAGGCTGTTCAAAGTCAAACCTTGACGGGTTTGGGTAAATGGTGGGGAAGAAAACCGTTGATCTTAGTAAGAGCCTCCATTATCGGAATGCTCATGCCAGTTTCAAACGACCCAAATAAAGACAGGGATATTTTTCTAAAAATTCTTACCATGGATGATGAAGGTTTGTGGCGTAGAAAATCAAAATCAATACCCCCGAAGGTAATCCAAGCCAAATTGACCGATGAAGAGTGGCAGGACTTGATTATTGATAAAACCGGAGAACCAAAAAGTTCGTGGTCAGAAGGGCTTAGTTCTGAAGAACAGGAAGCTCTGACCCGCAAAGCCTTTGACCGCATGTCTTATGATGAAAAGCTGAACTATTGCAATCGTCCTGAGCATCTTGAGGGTCCGGATGAGCGCACTTGGCAGGAGATAAACCAACATCTTGGCACAGATGCCGCCTGTCTTCAGGAGCTTGTGGCTGAACTGGGAAAACGTTGTTTCGGCCATGTGCCCAGGGTGGGGGATGCCTTCTGTGGAGGCGGCTCCATCCCCTTTGAAGCGACACTCCTTGGATGTGAAGCCTATGGCTCTGATCTTAATCCATTTGGCGCCTTATTAACGTGGTCAGCCATCCATGTCGTTGGAGGGAATAAGGAATTTCAAGAAGAGGTAAAAGAATCTCAAATCAAAGCATTTGAATCGGCAGATCAACAAATTATCGAATGGGGTATCGAGCATAATAATCAAGGTTGGCGTGCGGATGCTTTTCTATATTGTACAGAGGTAGTATGTCCATCCTGCAAGATAACTGTGCCACTTGCTACAACATGGGTAATAGGCCCGACGAGCAAAGTAATCGCTGAAATCAAGTTAAATGAAGAAAAAAGGAACTTTACTATTGATGTCGTCAACAATGCAACATCAGAACAGATAAAGAAAGCAAAAAGTAGCGGGACATTATCCAATGGCAAAATGCGCTGTCCATCGTGTGGTATGGATTATTCACTCTCTGGTCTGCGTGGAGATAGGCAAGGTGAGAAAGGTAACACAAAATATGGTCTTAGATTGTGGACCAATGATGATTTATCACCAAGCCCTGATGATGTTTTCCAAGAGCGACTCTACTGTATTAGGTGGGTCGAAAAATACTGGAAAAAAAATCATCGAGGTGAAATGATACAGAAAACACGTCGTCATTTCAGATCAGTTGGTACTAATGATTTAGCACGAGAAGAGAAGGTTTTAGAACTTCTTAAAGAGCGTTTTGCCGATTGGCAGGAGAAAGGGTTTATTCCAAGTAGGGCAATTGAACGTGGTTACAATACTGATCAGCCAATCCGTGAACGAGGCTGGACCCATTGGCATCATTTATTCACCCCGAGACAGTTGTTGGTTCACGGTTTAATTAGTCAATCTTTTCAGGCTAAGAAAGCAGATATTGGCATTTTACTGGGTTTGTCAAAGATTTCTGATTGGGATAGTAAATTGTGTCGTTGGGGGGTAGGAGCTGCTCGTGAATCTATAGCGCAAACTTTTTACAACCAGGCATTTAATACTCTGTATAATTATGCTGGTAAAGGATTGAGCCTGTTAAAAGGGACATTTTTCCTGAATCTTCAGCCTAAAAATGTGGACTTTGATTTAAGTGATGTTGAGCTAATTGATGCGAGGCAAGTAAACAAGAATAACGATATTTGGATTACTGACCCTCCGTATGCAGACGCCATCAATTATCATGAACTGACAGATTTTTTCTTATCGTGGCAGGAAAAACACATTCCCCGAATATTTCCAGAATGGTACACAGATCCCCGAAGTGCTTTAGCCGTCAAAGGGTCAGGTGAGGACTTCAAGCAATCAATGATAGAAATTTACAGGAACTTCACCAACCACATGCCGGAAAACGGCCTCCA
>QMVM01000111.1 GCA_003661105.1 Methanosarcinales archaeon
AAATTAAATCAGATTGCAGCCACACATTACTACTATGAAGTGGCTTCCGAAGATGATCGTTATCTGTGCGATCATAAGCATACTCTCAACGGTCGCGGTTCTTCTCTACACATCCAACGAAGATACGATACCTTGTCTCTGTGCGATACAGCCAGTCTACTTGCTGGCAGCGGTTCTCCTGCACATCATCTCTTATGGTATCTGGGGGTTTCGGATATCAGTACTCTGCCGGAGTCTTGGCGAGCATGTGGGTATCATCAAGTCAACCGAGGTTGCAACCTCAAGCCTACTTATGATGGCAGTCACTCCATCGAGCGCGGGCGGCGAGCCGGTCATGGTCTACATGCTCACGAAGGAAGGGTTAACGATAGGGAAGTCGTCCGCGATCGTCGTTGCAGGGAGATTATTCGATGCAGTCCTGCTCCTCCTTGCGCTCCCGCTTGCAATAATTACGTTAAAAGGCGTATCGTTCGAACTCGACATCCTCCTCATAGCTGCCGCGCTTACTATGGTGCTGGCGATATCCGTATTATGGACGATCATATTCAATCACGGTCGGTTCATCTCGGCGGTCACCGCGGTATGTGGGAGGGTCTTTCATCTTGTCGGACTCAGGGATATCCCTGATACGATCATCGGAAGGATAGAAGAGGAGATAATCGAGTTCCAAGACAGTTTCATAACAGGCGCCCGTGGCAGGAGATTGGACATGCTTCTCGCAGCCGGCGCAACCACCATCTTCTGGACCGTCGAGTTCATGCTCATTCCGCTCATCCTCTACGGGCTCAATGTACCGAATGCGTTCTCCCTGATCGCGGTCGCGTTTGCAGCCCAGGTAATCATCTCGATCGTCATGGTCGTGCCCCTGACACCGGGCGCGTCTGGGATTGCAGAACTCTCATCCACCGCACTGCTGGCTACATTCATACCGCTCTATCTCGTTGGCATCGTGGTAATCTGCTGGAGGGCGGTGACATACTACTTAAACGTGATCGTGGGCGCGTTCGTGAGCATCAGGATCGTGAAGAACATGGATTACATCAAAAATCGGTTCTCCAGGTGAGTTCGTTTCATTCTCGATCTGCAAAACATCGGGGTATGCATCATTTGATTGATTAGAAGGTCGTACCACTAAATATGCCGACCGGATCAGAGGGCAAGGTGGTGAAAGCGGACACTCTGAAAGACATGTACCGCGTTTTTGCTTATGAGCCGTTGACCGGGGATGATTTCGGGTATTATGTAAAGAGAGAAAGCCCGAGAGAGAATTTCAGACTGGGTCTGCTGTGCGGCGGAGAGCGGTATCTGCTTGCCGGGAATAGCGGCTGCGGCAAATCAACCGAACTGATCAGATTATCCGATGAGCTTAAAGATGATTTCTTTGTGGTTTATTTTTCAGTGGAAGGGGAACTGGACATCGACGACCTGCAGTGCGAGGATGTGCTGGTTGCAATCGGGCTTAAGATATTCAAGGAGTCTAAACGATTAGAAGAGGATGGATCTATCGAGAAATTAAACACTGATATCATAGACGACTTCTATGAATTTCTCTCTGATGTAACAGAGATAAAAGTAGGGGGGAGAATAAGAGAATAAGGAGTCGGGGCTAAACTAACATATCTACTCAGTTTTTCGGGCTGGTTAAAGAGTGAATCAAGAACCAGAGTGGAGATGCGAAGAAAGTTGGAGCATCGATTGAGCGATCTTATCGAGAGAATCGATAACATGGCAAGTGAGGCGGAAATCAAGACTAAAAAACCTGTTCTCGTCATAGTGGATGATCTGGAGAATATACCAAGAATAGACGCGGCAAAGAAGTTGTTTTATGAAGATATAGGCGTGTTACTACAGATAAAACCCAGAATGATCTACACAATTCCTATTTCTCTCGTACTTGATCCGATTTTTGCTCAGATCAAATCGAGATTTGATGATGATCAAACACTTCCGAATATAAAAATAAAGGATGGGACGGTAACCTATTAACAGGCGGCAAAGAATTTTTTGAGAATTTTGTTACTAATCGGATAGGGAATAAACGATTGATCGAGAGAGAAGCTCTGGATTTTGCGATTGAGATGGGTGGGGGGGTTCTTGGGCAGTTTGTGAACATCATACGGAATTCCGCCATATATGCTCTGCAGGATGGAGATGACTGTATAAAAAAGTGGCATATAGAACTATATGTGCACAAGGAACGGAGAAGTTTTGATCGATTTCTCAGTTATGATGATATTGAATTTTTAAAAGCGATTCGTGATAACAAAGATGCAAGAGACGGAAATACTTTATTAATGCTTCTTCATTCTTTAAGCATCCTTGAATACCAGAACGATAACAACTGGTTCGATGTGAATCCGATCATCGTACCGCTGTTAGAAAAATGATCGATGCAAACGACCTCTTAGATGTCTAAAGCGAACTTGGGCGAATTGTTATGGGGTTGGAAGTAATCGCGCTGACCACGGCGCAGATCGGAACACTGTTTTCAGCTACAGGGCGATATAGAGAAGCACTGCAAAATTTCATGACCGCAGCCGCAATATTTGAAAAATTGGGTTCGCCATATCTAAAGACCGTACTCAACTGCATCGACACCATAAAACAGGAACTCGATGAAGAACAGTTTAGCCAATATCTCCGAAACTTTTCAGATTTATATAACCACCCCCACCACCCCTAAAAACCGCGTCTTTCACTCATCCACCACGCCATCCGTGATCGCTTCCCGGATATCTGATATCGGTTGCGTCTCAGGAAGCAAGAGCGTGAGACCTATAGCGACCGTAGTCGTCCCTGCCGCTTTTCCCGCTTGCAACTGATATAATCACGATTGCATCCCCTCAAGAAGTTTGCCTGCCTTTGATTCGTACTCCACTATGTACGCGGACGCCCGGATGGCAAGAGCCAGTCCTGTTTCGGGGGAAACACCACCCTTATCGCGAATCTCTTCGATCACACCACCGTACTGATCCGGATCGGATACAGCGGCGACATTCCCAAAATTCTTTATCGCCGACTTCAGTAGCGCAACACCGCCAATATCCATGCTCGCAATCGAGCTCATCGGGATCAGGTTCACTACAACAATTCCGATCTCTCCTGTCGCGATTGCGGCGTGGACTTCCGGATGGAGTGTCTTTATCCTGCCACCAAGCATCTCAGAAAATCCTGTCAACTCAGATACGTGGCTTACCTGAATCCCGTTTCGTAAAATCTCTCTTGCAGTGCCTTCTGTTGCGACCATCTCTATTCCAAGACCGGACAGACCATTTGCGAACTTTTTCAGGTATCTTTTATCAGATACACTTATCAGGGCTTTTTTCATTTCAATTCTCCCAATCTTGGACTAGTTTACATCTTTTCCATGATTTCAAGAGATTCTTTGTCTTCTTCGAGAATTTCGTCGATCTCTTTCAGTGCTACCTTTTTGGGAACCTTTATGATTTAGATCTCTGTCTTCGGTCAGTACGAATCTGCTAAACGTTTCCATGGTTTATCGCTACTTGCGTCATCAGAAGTTGGTATTATAATTTTGGTCATCTTTCCTTTGTACTTTGCTTGGCTTTGCCGATCATAAACTCCACATCCCTCCGAAACCGGCCGATCTTGCCAGTATTTCGGATTACATGGTCCGCAGATGCGATCGCCTCGCTGATACCCCACCGCATCTCGCGCTCGTCCCGCGCCTTTAATGAGTCCATGCTTGTGACGGCATCGGATCGTTTTCTGCCGGAGATGCGTTTCAGGCGCGTATCGATCGGCGTATCGATCGCTATCAGCATAAAATCGTCTCCGAACTCGCATCTGAAGCAATCCACCTCGATAAGTCCCCTGATCCCGTCGATCACCACCGTATCAGCCGTTCCACAGAGTTTGCGGATCACTGGCACGCACCGCTTTGCAATCGCATCCATCCCTTCTGCTGCCCTTAACTGGTCAGCAAGCCCGCCAATATTCGCGTCAATCGCGTCAAGCCCGCATCTCTTCGCTTCTTCCCGCACGGCGTCACCCATCACAACCACGGGAATACCGCGCCTCTGCGCCACTCTTGACGCTTCCGACTTTCCTGATGCGGGCATGCCCACGAACGCGATGATTCGCATGTCCTAAACCTCATCTGGCGCAACCCTTAACTGTTGGGATTGCGATCATAACATATTGTGCGCCGCTGTGGCTTAGCTCGGTAAAGCGGCTGATTCGTAATCAGCAGATCGTGGGTTCGAATCCCACCGGCGGCTTTTCATCAGTTGGCAAGAAAGAGGGGTTGTCGCTTTTTAGAGTGAACTATCAGGTCTGAAGATTTCAGCAAACGTGTGCAGGTCTTAAACACAAATGACACGAATATGGCAATAATTTCCCTTACATTCGTGAGATTCGTTTATTTGTGCCATTCGTGACTGTGAGTGTAGCGAGCAGTTCCGAATGCATAAAATCATTATGCATAAGCAACACACCCCTCTAAAACGATTTTCTGAAATGTTAGAATTCCAAATTGCGCTTACGTGGTGGTATATCACCCAATAGTGGTAGACTATCGCATCTCAGGACAGTACCCAATTTCTGCCGCACTCCAACCCCGCCACATCCCCAGTACACATCATGAGTCGCTGTACGGTATCTCGATCTCAAGAAAGTCCCTTGCGACCTGCACATGATCAAATACCTCTTCCGCATCCTTCAGGATCGGTGAGGGATCTGCATATCTCGAACTGATGTGCGTCAGCACCAGTTCCCGCACTCCTGCATCCTTTGCAATGATCGCCGCCTCCCTTGAGGTGGAGTGCATGGTCTCGCGTGCCCAACCGATGAGATCATGCGCCAGACTGCTGTCATGGATCAACAGATCCGCGCCACGGCTTGCTTCGAGCACCTCCTCAGTTGGTCTGGTATCTCCGGTGTAGACGATCTTGCGCCCGGGTCTCGGGCTGCCAAGCACATCATCAGGATGCACTGTAGTCCCGTCCACGACAACACTCTCGCCATGCTGCAATCTCGAAAATAACGGTCCCGGCGGGACTCCGAGTTTGATTGCCCGCTCCCGGTTGAATCGTCCGATTCGCTGGTGCTCAGAGAGTGCATATCCGATCGATGGCATAGTATGCTCGGTCCTGATAGCGAGAATATCGTACCCGTCCACTTCGAGTATATCTCCCGGGAACAGTTCTGTGACCTGCACCTCAAACTTTGGTCTGGTATGTCCGATGCGTGTGAGATGCTCGATCTGGTCTTTGGATCGCTCCGGCGCGTATATGAACAACGGGTCAGTCCGCCCCTGGAAGGACATGGTCTGGACCAGTCCCGGGATGCCAAGGATGTGATCGGCATGGAGGTGAGTGATGAATATGGACGAAAGTTTCATCATCCCGGTCTTCGCCCGCATCATCTGCTGCTGGGTTCCTTCGCCGCAATCAAAGAGCATCAGCTCGCCTTCGCGGTTGACAAGGATTGCGGACGGGTTCCTGTGCGGTGTCGGAAGCGAGCCGCCGGTTCCCAGGAATATTACACGGAGCATGTATGCTGTATTTCAGTCCGCGGGTATTTAGTTGTTATTATGATGATCGTTCACATCCGGGTAGGGGCGGGGCGACTCGCGGCAAGTCCCCTACCCTATCGGTTCCCTGAGCCGGTGCCCAGCCCTTGCCCGCTCAAGCCCGACAACATCTATTAAAGCATCGCCCTCACTTATCGCGGACTTTCTCCCCATCACGGGCGCCCCAGAGCCAGTCGCTGCCCGTTTCTTGTGGTAAACGATTCTTTCTCGAGATTGTGATAACAGTCCTGAGAAAATCTTGGTGTGCAGATGCAATAAAAAATCAAATCAGTTTCTCCGGTATTGGCAATTCGTTGTGGAATGCCTGCAGGTATGATGACCACATCTCCAATATCAACTTCAGTGGGTGGAAGATCGCCTGCTTCTACTGTGCCTTTCCCGGATGTGATAAGATATCGTTCGGTTACGCCTTTGAGATGATGAAGTGCAGTCACCACTCCCGGCTCGACCCGTGCTCGTGCAATAGACAGCATTTCATCGTTTGATGAGTTCCAGGTCTCTGAAATAAAGCATCGCTCCGGTGTAACGAACTCATTCTCAGAATCACATTTTACGACTTCGGGTTTCATGATCGTCCTCTCTTTTTTAGCATTACATTGACTCCTCATCCCTTTAAGCCTTCGACACCACGCCTTGTTTTGCTATATAACTATTTTTCCTGATCCGGTAATAGTTGAGCGGATGCTTAATCCTCGAACAGAGCTCATCAGCGCCTGCGCAGTTCCCGTACGTCTTCATCGTATCGCAGCCGGGCGCAGTGTATTCGCTCCCTGAGATGTGTTCGACCTGATATCTGGTCCGTGTTTCATCAAAGTCAGGCGATCCACCGAAGATATGGATTATCCCGTCCACGTCCATGCCGATATTCAGCAGAAACGATGTGGCAGCAAATCTTGCGGAGTGCGGGAGGTTGGCGCCTGCCTGCAGCAGCGCAATCGCGTGTGCGATGCACGGCGGAAACGCATCCGGCTCGACCGCACCCTCGATCTCAA
>QMVM01000112.1 GCA_003661105.1 Methanosarcinales archaeon
CGGGTTCTTCTTGATCAGTGCGACCAGCAGTCCGAAGAGATCCATCGTGGCAAAATCAAGACCTTCGACAGAATGCGCAAGCTTGTTCAGATCAGCATCCGTAAGCGATACGAAACGATCCTTAACAGCAAGCGACCGGTTCAATCTCTTTCCGAAATCCTCCATCCAGGCAGCATCGTATTCCTGCAATCTCTCCAAAGAGACGTCCCCCTCAGAAATCGCACTGGCAGCAACGTCCCCTGCGATGCTTCCCGCATCCATCGCATTGGCGATACCGCCGCCTGTGAGCGGATCAACCTGATGCGCGGCATCGCCTACCAGCATCAAGCCGTTTGCAACCGTCCGTTCGATCGGTCCGGATGCTGGCTCGCCGCCGACCACGAGTTCGATGATCTTACCATCAGGGTAGCGAGTCCTGACAAAGTCCTGCAGCAGATCGATCGGACGTTTGCCCTGGCTGCATGTATTGCCGCCGATCCCGATCCCGATATTTGCGCACCGGTTCCCCTTCGGGAAGACCCATAGATATCCGGACGGCGCTACCGCACTGCCAAGATGGAATTCGCAGCGATCCTGATCGACATCGATGTCTGCCACGATGAACTGTGCGCAGGTATTAATGTCGGAGGGTTTGAGTGTGGTATCGATGCCTGCCCACCGCCCGATCATGGATTCGATGCCGTCAGCACCGATAACGATATCGGAACGGACCTCCACTTCTTCGCAGCCGAGATGCATCGCGGTGATGCCTTTCACATACCCATCTTCCATGATCAGACCTGTTGCCCGCGTCTTGACCTGCACATCTGCTCCGGCAATCGCCGCGGCATCAGCTAGCGTACGGTCAAAGAGTTTGCGTTCGAGCACGTACCCGACCTCGCTTCCTGAAACATCCTCTGATAGTTCGACACTGGTGCCGTCCGGTGCAAAGATCCGTGAACCCTTAACTTCAGCAGCAATCCACCGCTCATCCGGTTCTATGTGCCTCTTGATCCTGGGTTTCGCAACACCTTCTGCGCACCTGACAGGATCCCCGATCTCCTGACGCTTCTCGATCATCAGCACGTCGCATCCGCGCATAGCCGCGGTCTTTGCAGTGACTGAGCCGGCCGGCCCTGCGCCGACAACGATGATGTCGTATTTATCCCTCATGTAAGAACCTCGATAGCCCCGATCGGGCATATTCTGGCACATGCGCCGCATTCAGTGCAAGTATCTGCAATCTCGATCCACGTCTCTATGAGTTCGATCGCGCCTACCGGGCAGACCGAGACACATGCGCCGCAGTATCCACATTTGTACCGATTAACGCTAATTATGCTAACTCCTCCCTGATCTTTTCCGTAAGTATTCTGCTGATTAATTTGCCGTCCGCCTTGCCACGCAGGTTCTGCATCGCAACACCCATCAGCGGACCAACTGCATCCATTCCGCGTTCGCGGACAAAATCACTCCGCGCCACAACAATCATTGCAATCATATCCGCAATCTCAGTCTCATCCACGCTGACGATGCCGATACTCTCTGCCACTGCTGCAACCGGGTGGTCTGGCTGATCTGCAAGCACGCGTAATATATCGATAATTCCCTCTTTCGCAACCGTATTATCTGCCACCAGACTGAACAGTTCTAAAAAGTGTCTATCCGAAAATTCCCCGATCATGACACCGTCTTTCCGGAGTTCGGTCAGGGTTGCGGTCAGCGTCCGCACCACAAGAGCAGCATCCACGCTCACCGACCCCATGACCTCATCAAATACAGTCAAATATCTGGAATACACAATCTTTTGTGCCAGATCCTCTGAAAGATCGTATTCCCTGACGTAACGATCCTTTTTATCAGATAGTAACTCCGGAATCGGAATACCATCGATTCTTCCGGATACCGGAACCGGCGGAACATCGGTCTCCGGATACATCCGTGCAGCGCCCGGAAGCGGTCGTAGATATGCGCTGACACCATCGGGAAGCATCTTTCGAGTCTCCTCAGGAATTCCTATGAGTGCCTGCTCTGCTCTTTCGGAAACCGCCTCTATCGCATCAGCTGCCCGATCGCGGAGATCGGCAACGATTGCCACGCAATCCTCTGCCTCTGCGCCCACGAAATCCCGGAGCGCGCCGACCTCGGCATCAGTGACCCCATAAGCAGGAAGCTCATCGGTGTGAAATATCCCGCCAACGCCTGCTTTCTTTGCCCGGTCCGAAAGCTCGGATCCGAGACGGCGGTCTGGCTGGATCTCCGCTCCGACCAGTCCTCCGAATCCGCGGAGGTGTAGTGCAAGCACACATCCCTTCGTAATTGCGCGCTTGATAACAGCAGACTCAGTACTCTCAAAGATATGCGTCACATCCATAATCTCGCCAACAGTTGCACCCCTCTTCTTAAGTTCCTCCCGGATCTCAAGCAGTCTGACCTGGCGGAGTGCTTCGTACACAACGATGGTCTCGATAAGGTCGAGCTCCTGGACTCCCTTGATCTCAACCCTTGCGCCCTCTGCAATCGAGATGTTCACATCCTGTCTGATCGTGCCGATCCCGCGCTTTACAGCACCTGTTGACCGAAGAATCATCCCGATCTGTTCGGCAGTCTCTCTTGCGTGCGCAGGCGAGACGATGTCAGGCGCTGTTCCGATCTCGACTAACGGTATCCCGAGGCGGTCTAACGAGAATACGACTGTATCTCCTTCTTCCCCTACCCGCTGAGCAGCGTCCTCTTCGAGGCAGAGCACATCCACGCCGACCCTGCCTTCTGACGTCTCGAGGTAACCATCGGTTGCGGCAAGCGATGTGCGCTGGAATCCGGCAGTGTTCGAGCCGTCGATCACGATCTTTCGCATGGTATAAAGCTCGTCGACTGGCTGCATGTTTAAGAGGCGGGCGATCATGAGCGTGGTGTCGATCGCTTCCTCATTTAATTCCCGCGGCGGCTCTTCATCATTCTCGACGAGACATGTGCTCGGATAGGCCTTGTACCTGAATTTGCGGATGACTTTCGCCTCTTCGAGCGCTGCCCGGTCGGTCTCACCCATCTCACTCTGCGTCGGTCGCAGGTACCTGTAAAATTCGTAATCCGAGTCATCGGTGTCCCGGAGCAGTGTTGGGCATCTGCAAAAAAGTTTATGATCGGTGTTTAGTTGCTGGTGTATCTCCAGCCCGGCTTTCAGCCCGAGTGTGTTATAATCAAGATTCGGGGTGCGGGTCATCTCTCTTGAATGGATCGTTGTGGTATATATTTGTTATCGCAGGCTCGCATCTATGGACTCCCCAACAAATAAGATACTTTCATGTATATCTTGAAGTCCCAGCTGTGCCACGCCCGGAATAAATTCCGATGCATCCGCGGGTGGGAGGTCGGGCGATGGGATGCGCGCGGCAGAGGTGGGGTGGGCAGGCGCGTGTTTGCCGACATCGGCGGCAGTTTGGTTGTCATTTTTGGCATCTATAAAGGTGCGACCGATGGCGATGGAACATTCAAGACGAACGTTTCAAAGGGTGCCGGCAACTACACCGCAACCAGACTCGACCCCAACACCAACTACACGATCGGCACGCACACAGTCGATGACAAGGAGGACGTCAACCAGACCTGGAAGAACGACACTGCAAAGACACTGCCGTTCACAGGGCTTCAGCGCATCAATGTGACGCCGACCGCAGGGGCGCTACACATCAGCGAGTCTATTAATTTCAATGCCACCGGACATGATCATAACTGAAAAGGGTCAAACGATGGCCCGATAGATCCGTCAAATATAACATTCGGATGGGGTACCACCCCACCGGGCGTTGGGACGCTCAACGCTACGACCGACCCGGTCATAAACTTCACAACACGACACGCAGGACGCATCGAGATATACGCGGGTCAACAGCAGTGTATCGAGTAACGAGACCTACGAGGTATGGATCACAGTAAATGCAGCACATTACTACTTACAAGTAGTTCGAAAGCGACGCCAACTCCGTCCGGCGGTGGCGGCGGAGGCACATGCCCGCCAGGCTGGTTCGATACCCCGGCGCCTGCCGTGACCGCAACGAAAGCGCCGGCAGCATCGGCGATGCAACGGCTACGCCGCCGGGCGAGCGAGTGACGCCAGCACCGGCGAGGGCGAAACCCGCGGCGTCAAAAGCGACTACACCGGCGGTGGAAGGGATGGCGACAACGAAGCCTGCGAAGGGTGCGTCGGTATTCACTGCGGTATTCATGATCGCAGGGCTGCTCGCAGTTGCTTACGCGATGATGCGGCACAGAGGGTAGGCGAAAGCACAGGCGATGGCGGATGAAGGGAGCACTGCCCTTCACCCTCTTTCTTTTTTGTGCTTCAGGGGTGCTGGCGCATCCGAAAGTCTTAAATATCAATGCATCCATTTCGTGTATTATGGTTGTCACACTACTTCAAACACCGATCGAGCTATCCAATTACCCGCTTATAATCGGGCTTGCCATACTCGTATATGCGGTTTTTGCGATCCGGTTCACCAAGGTTCACGTGGCGCTGCTCTCGATACTGGCATTTGCCGCAATCTATGTGATGCTGATCGCAGTCGGCATTCTTGTATTATAATGTCTGAGATTGGGTACCTGCACTCTAACGCAGTTCCTCGGTGTTTAGGTTAATCGAGATCTCTGCGATATCCGCCCCGTATTCGGCAATCCGCCGCAGGCTCTCCAGGATGAAGCTCACTTCTGTTATGTTACACTCCTTCCGGGCATCCTTATCAATAGCCACCCCTCTCGCAACGACCTCTGCCGCATCTGTTATAACGCTGTTTGCATCCTTTGTATTCTCCTTTGAAAGTGATGCTATCCCCCTCATAAATACGTCGTGCGCCATTTCCCCCATCTCGCAGATCCTGTCGATCGATTCGACCCTGCTATCCAGTTCGATGATATTTTGCGCAATCTTTTCGGCATGATCGCCGATTCGTTCCATGCTCTTTGAGATCAGCCGGTACCCAAGGCATTCCCGCGGATGGGTTATCCCAATCTTCTCAGATAGCCCCGGATCTTCGATAGCCGCCTTCAACTGTCTCACGATCAATAGGTAGAAGCGGTCAACCTCGTCATCCCGCTGGATGATGTCCTCCGCAAGTTCCAGGTCGTGATTACGAAGCGCATATAAGGCATCCTTATGCATCGAGGAGATGAGCCGTGTCATACTCTGCATCGCTTTTGCAAGCGGTAGATCGCGATAGTTAAGAAGACTCTGCAGGATCATTTCATCGTGCGACTCCCCGACCACCTCAAGCCCGATCAAGCGCTGCCGCACAGCATCCTTGATCCATTTCCGGTCTGACGCGCCAAACCCCCCTGGCGAGATTAACTTTATGATATCATATCCGACCAGATAGTGCGCAACCAGCAGTCTGAGATTGTTATCCTGACTCTCGCCCGGGACCAATTTGATGGTCGCCTCGTATATCTGTTCATGGGTCTTTGGCTGCGTGGTCAGCAGAAGCGACCGGTCTGGCTGCGGTGCAAGGAAAATCTCATCCCCTGCCGCAAGCCCGATATCTCGTGCCCACTTGATCGGCAGCGATACGATGAGTGTTGCACCGCCTGTAATCTGCACCTTCCTCTTATCTGGCATCATGTTCTATATAGTATATCTATATCCTATATAAACGATACCAATATGTACTATGACACCTGAACGAAAGAGTATGATCACGCCAGAGGAAGTTGAGCACATCGGATGGCTTGCGCGCATAAAACTGACCGGGGAAGAAAAGGAGCAGTATGCAGAGCAGATGAATGATATACTTGACTATTTTGGGAAGATTGACGAGATAACGACCGATGTCGAGCCAACCTACCACGTGCTCGAACTTCACAACGTATTCAGGGAGGATGTGACTTCCGGTTCACTGGAACAGGACGCAGCACTTGCAAACGCTCCAAAGGTTAAGGATGGGTTTTTCAAGGCTCCAAGGATTATGTAATCTCTTTTCGTAACTACTCACCCCCACCACCGCAAAATTTATTATTAATGAAATTATATGTATCATTGCAATGGTTGTGAATAAAACATTTCGTTTGATGGATGGGGGACGTGGTGTATGGACCTACTAACGATGAGATTCATGCCGCGTACCAGCAAGGGGAAGAGTCTACTATCCAACTATTCGATTACCTCCCCTAAGAATTACAGACCAGGCAAGATCAATTACAAGCCCTGTAAGATCAGCTGAACAAGAACAGCAAAAACAGCAGCAAGCCACCTTCCAGCGATGGGCTCAAAAAGACGCCCCGCACCAAAAGCTCGGAGGTTGCCGGGCAACAAAAAGAACGGCGGACAGGACGGGCATGTTGATCACACATTGGAACCTGTGGAAGAACCGGATCACATAGAAGTGCATGTTGCAGATCGGTGCACAGTGTGCGGCGCAACTCTCGAAGATGTCGAAGCGGATGATTACCAGAAGCGGCAGGTCTTCGACATTCCGCCCGTAAAAATTAAAAATCGAGGTAACAGAA
>QMVM01000113.1 GCA_003661105.1 Methanosarcinales archaeon
AAATATCCATCCGTAACCACGGTCTCTGGTAAAATAAAATTCAATCAATCCATCCTCGACACACTCATCGACTACATTTTCCCCAAGTTCGACCTCAGCTTCCAGACACATACCGATATCATCGCCCCAGTGCGTTCGGATGCCTGATTTTCTCGCTACGGTGCTGTTCACCCCGTCAGATCCGATAACCATCCTCGAACGGTACCGGTTTTTGGAGGTTATCACTTCCGCACAGTCCCCTGTGAAGAGAACGTCTTTCACAGCCTCGCCTTCATGGACTATAGCACCCCCGTCCTCTGCTCTGCGGGCAAGCCAGTGGTCAAGATTCTCACGCCGCGTCATCACCGCGACCCGGTCACCAATTGTCCCTGCGAAGTTCCTGTAATCCGGTAGAAAGATGCGTGCACCGAATGCTTCGCGCTCGATCAGTTCCTTATCGATCCCTCCGATGACATCCAGCGCTTTCTGGGTGACTCCGCCGCCGCACGTTTTGTGTCTTGGATATACTGCCTTCTCAAGCATCAGCACATCAAGTCCGACTCTCGCGGCCCTTTCTGCGGCAATCGAACCTGCCGGACCGCCGCCCGCGATGATCACGTCGTACATATCCCTCTGCATATCATCCCGCCGCGGCAAGTTCCTCGAAGTATCTTCCGACCAGGTCAACATCGTCAATTTGCTCTTGTGATGTTCCTGAACCAGCTGCCTCTACCGGAAACGGGGGAGATTCTGTAAACTCCTGAGCCTCAGTTTCCGATGTTTCGCGGATCGAAAACTCGGACCCGATGCCTGTGTACATCGTGAGGTCAAGGTTCGTGCCCTCGATGGACGCAACCGATGGCGCGCCATAGATGTCGCTACTGCTGCCCGTGCCTGCTCCCTTGATCAGGTCGCCACCGCCACCGCCGCCTTCACTACCACCCCCACCAATCAGGGGTAGTTGTACGCCACGGGCAGACTCAGCCACAGAGAAATTTGCAACTGCAAGCGATACGATGAAGAGCGCAAGCAGGATAATCAAGACCACTCTCGATGTGATCCGTTTCCGGTTCAAAAACGACGAATATGCGACCTTATCCATCTCCGTTGTGACCATCTCTGTCAGGTCATCGACCACCACATTCTCAATCCCGCGGTTGTCATACGCGGTTCTCAAGGGCTCATCCAGTCCGGGATATGCGGCACCTACGGATGCGCAGACGCCGTCGCGCCTTCTGCGCGTAAACATTACAAGCAGGATCGAGATCGACACCATAGCCGCAATGGCAAGCAGGACTGCACACACCGCAGGTGCTGCAATCTCCATGCCAACCTCTGATAACGTGATGATATCGACACCCGCCATCTCTGCGCAGATCTGGTGGACGCCTGTGAAGATGACAAGAGCGTACGATGCCATAAAGACGAGAATCACGTCAAGTAGCATATAATATCGACCCAGTTTCCCGGAGAAGCCACCGAGTTCGAGTAGCATCTCAGTGTATCGGTACATGCTGAGTTCTCCCTCCGCATCCATATTAACTGCTTCGCTTGCGTGCGGCAAGTTCGATCGCCCGCACAATGCTGCTTGTAGGATTGATCGTTGCCACCGGGATGCGTAATATCTTCTCGACAGTCGGGCTTACGATCGGTGCGCATACAAGCGCTGATGCGCCGTCACGCTCGGCGCGAACCGCTGCTATGATTGCATCCTCCATCGTAGAGGCGGCATACTCTCGCACGACCACGCTCTCACCATCTATCAGTATCTGCCTCTCTGTGATGCGGTCGAGTATCGGACGCGCCGCGATGACCGCGATGAAGTTCTTCTCTGTTCCTTCGAGTTTTCGTATGGCCTGTACGATCTGCCGAAGTGTCTTCACATTTGGCTCGCGGCGCCCTTCGAGCAGCTTGTACATCGTGCTTTGCGGAATCGAGGCGCATTCGCTGAATTCGAGGACGGTTATGCCAAGTTCCTCCTTTATCGTTCTCGAAAGCACACTCCGAAACCGCTCGTCTGATTCGAATACAGAAAGGATCACCCCGTCTGCTAACGTCTTTGGAGTCGACGCTTGCGTTATCATACAGTGGTATAATGTTTCTGTGCGTTCATATACCTTCACATGACCGAGTACAAACAGTGCATCATCGTTCGGGAGGATCTGAAACTCTCACGCGGGAAACTTGCGGTGCAGGTCGCACATGCTGCGGTGTCCGCGGCAGAGCAAGCAGATTCGAGCGCTCGCAGGGCATGGAAGGATGGCGGGCAGAAGAAGATCGTGCTGCAGGTGAAGGATCTATCAGAGATGTACGGACTGAAGATGGACGCGGAAGCAGCGGGACTTCCGGCATCGCTGATCACGGACGCGGGTCTAACCGAGATACCGCCTGGCACTGTCACAGCACTCGGCATAGGACCTGGCATGTCCGATAAACTGGACGCGGTCACAGGGGAGCTGCGGCTGGTATAGATGCTCGAAGTCTCAGCCATTCCACCATCGGAATAAAAAATGCGAAATGTTAGAAGGATTACAACCTCATCGGGAGTTTGAAAAGGTTTGTGACACCCTAAAAGAGGTTTTGGAAGATCCTGAGAAAGCAAGAGGAAGAAAAAATTGCTGGAGGCTGGGAGATTGTATAACCTCAATAGAATCTCCAAAAACTCATACAATTCTCACAACCGATCATCATTATGGGATGATTTGCAATTCACTCGAAAAACCCGTCCTATCGCTGCAACAGATAATCACCGCTCCGCACCCCACACAAGCGCGCTTGCAAGCATGATCGCGTCCGAGAACTTCACCTTCACCCGTGACGTATCCACAAAGACCAGATCCGCAAGCACCGGTGCACCAAATCCACCGCCTCCACCAAGAAATGTCAGTGTACGAAAGATCAGGTTTCCTGTGATCCCGTCAGGCGCAACGATGACGTTTGCAGCCCTGATCGCATCCTCAATGAGGATTCCGTAATGCTTTGCATCGATCCCGCGTTCGCAGAGCATTCCTGTGACAACTTCGCTATCTGCAAGACTCTGATCCACGATCTCACTCCTGCCCGCGTCCTCGAATCTACCGCCTGAAAGAACAGCCACCTTTTCTATTATCCCAAATCTCCTGATGGCATTTACGCTTCTATAGACCAGATCGACCCGGTCTGCCACCGAATTTCCTTCATCGATCCCGACCGGCACAAGGAAGAACGGGACGCCATCTGCTGTTGTGAGGAGAGCGAGTCTCGCGAGTCTCGAAACCCCAAGCGCGCTTTTCAGGTAGCCAAGGGTCTTTGTGGCGCCAAGCGTGCCGCGGACAGCGGCATCGATCCGCCCACCTACGAGTCGGTCCACCAGTTCAACTTCCGGATTGTCCGAATGGATGATCTCAAGATCGGTGCCGGTTATAGAAAGCTCCTTCTCGTCCCCGATCAGCACAACATCTGCGAACCGGTATGCGCTCTCGATATCCGCAATCACGGACTTGCTCGCCGTGCCATCTGCGATGCCGATTCCGACGCGCGCTCTGCACGCCTTTGCCCTGCTCCGAATCGTCCCTATCATGCCGGTCATGTTAGTCATGTCGATTGAGTCTATCTTGTTTATCGGGTCTTTGGTATCTCGCGTTGCGGTGACCAAAACCCCGGAGACTTTTTGATATTTTCGAAATAAAGTTTCGGAAAACCACCGGGAACACAGAGCGACACAGAGGGGGCGAAAGATAAAAATAACAACTCCCTGTGATCCTCTGTGCTCTCTGTGGTTTAATCTTCCTTATCATAACCGGATCCACTGGAAGAGTGAAAAGTGCATGCACTCGCGAATTACCAGAGAGCCTGTGTATCATACCTATCGAGTCATAATCTGATCCAGCCAATCTCGACATAGCCAACCCCTCCGGTTTCATCATCTGTTTCACCACTGGTTGCGTCATCGGGATAGCCAAAGACCATTCGCTTGTGGACAGTGTTTGCGATGCGCACAGCGCGCGAGAGTTCGGGCAAGGCGAAGACGTAATCAGACGCGATGGTGTGCACAAGGTAGTCTGAGTGCGTATCGGTTTTAAATTGCTTATAGACCCGAAAATGAGTCCCGAACTTAAATCCGGTCTTGACCACGAATCCGCGGTCCCGAAGGTTCGAATAAATCAGATATTTCAGCGAATACCCGGGTTCGACCCCTTCCGCGTATTCATTGAACTCTGCTGCGTTCTTATGCTCGATCGTGATCCATTGCCTGGAAAGGAGGTATCCGGACTCGACGAGTGATAATTGGAGGCGTAGTTCGTCGATTTTCTTCCCAAAAAAGTAATTCTGGTGGAGAAAATCGGCAATCACAGGCTCCCAGACGATCGTGCGGTCGTTGATCAGACTTGCAGCCGCAGGCGTTCCCGCGTCACGGACCTCCGGTTCGGCTTGCCCGCCTGACATAATTATTTTCTTTAGTTCATAAAATGTTATATCACTCTCTTCATCGACTATCGCGAGTATCAGCCGTTTTCTTGCGTTCTCTGCCTTGTTAAGTTCCAAGATCATTCGTTGCAGCGGCAGATATGCCCGCTCCGAGATCACATAGACGAAGACATGAGCCGGCGTCTTTCCGGGATGCCCGCCCCTCGGATAGATCCGGAATCCAATCGAGCTCATCTTCGTGTAGTACCCGCGCTCGCGCAGGTCCTTAAAGACGATGTACCCGAGTTCGAAGTCCTTGACACGCTCTGATGCGATCTCAAAGAACATTTTGAAGTTGAGAGCTTTTTTATCCGAAAATATCTCTATCTTTCCGCGGGAAAGCAGATATGCCCCCTCGATCAAGGACAGTTCGAGTTTTCCGTCCTTTACGCGCCCGTAGAATCCACGATCGTACAGTTCTTCGACCGCGTCACTTCCTGCTGTCAGCACATCATCACGTAGTTCGCATTCCATCGTCTGGTTTTGTTCGCGTAATGTTTATATTGCTATCCATCCACTTATGATTCACTGCGGCTCATGGGCTCGTGGTCTAGTCGGTTATGACGTCGCCTTGACATGGCGGAGGTCCTGAGTTCGAATCTCAGCGGGCCCATTTAAGCTGTAGATCTCACTCTGGTGGTGCGGAGCTTACAAAACGGCATCGAAAGCCAGCAACCTGTATCCGGTGTACCTGTCATGTCCCACAAAAAATTCACCACCCTTGCCGTTGCCGCACTCCTCATCGTTGTGGTGGCGTGGTTTGGGCAAGTCACCAATCAAGAGGTGGGGGGGGTTGTGCAGCAGCAGTTCACCCAGCAGCAATTACTGCTTACACGACAAGCGGCTGTCGGAATCGAGGGCTTTCTCGAAGAGAGGACCGTTCTTATTGAGGTGCTGGCAGATGAGATCGCAGATGAGTCTCCGGAGAACATGACCGCGCATTTTATGACGGTTTATAGTAGATCCAAAGGCATTTCATCGATCGGGTTTGCGAACAGCGAAGGTGTGATCGTGACTGGCTATCCGGTAGAAGATGTGGCAATCGGTCTCGATCTCTACGCAACAAAGAAGAACGTATCATTCGACCGCGCCAGAGATACCGGAGAGACCTACACCACCAACCCGATGCTGCTGGTTCAGGGCGGGATCGGATCACACATCGGAGTGCCGGTCTATTCGGACGACGAATTCAAGGGTGTCGTCTTTGCAACCATCGATATATCCACGCTCTCTGAGCGGTACCTCGCCGATGTAATTCCCAAAGGGCACGGGCAGGTCTATATGATCACCATGATCGGGCGATCCCTGTACGATAGCGCGCACAAGGAGCTGATCGGCAAAAAGTATATAGGGAGTTTTTGCACCAAGAATTCATCGTACGCAGAGATCTTATCGGAGCAGATGCAGGAAACGGAGGGGACTGGTTATTATTTCGACGAATCTTCCGGAGAGTGGCGGATCGTTGCATACGCACCCATTGTCTGGCATAACCACATCTGGTCTGTTGCCACAAGTGTTCCTGCAAGCGAGGTGGGCGCGCTGGTGCATTCAGTCTACAGAAAGCAGATCCTGTTCATCGCAATCGTCATCGCAATCATCCTTGCCGGAGGCGGAAGCATCGTTCTGATCTTCTCCAGATGGAACAGGGAGCTGGAGAACGAGGTCGAAAAGACGACAGAGAACTTGAAAAAGTCGAATACGGAACTTGAGTCTGCAAACACTAAATTAAAGGAACTGGACCGGCTAAAATCTGAGTTCGTCTCTATGGCATCACATGAACTGAAGACGCCGCTCACAGCGATAAAACTTTCAATGGATGTCCTGAGATCACTTTCCGGATCAGAGAAAGACATCCGCACGAAAGACGAGTTGTTAGAGATCGTCGACCGCAATATTGAGAGACAGAACAGGCTTGTAACCGATCTCCTCGATATATCAAGAATCGAGACCGGAACTCTGAAATTCAATCTTGAACCTGTAGACCTGTACGATATCATCAGGGAATCGGTCAAAAGCATGAAAGATATCGCAGAGAGGAAAGGTATTTC
>QMVM01000114.1 GCA_003661105.1 Methanosarcinales archaeon
TAAGAAGTAGGAAAAAATGGGAGGTAGGCAGGCATTTTTAGTGGCCGTGGGCATAATTTCTTTTACAACAAGGCGAGAGGGCTTCCCCTCCGATCCTGACGAAGGGTGAAGTTGTTCAAAATACGGCACCACTTGGGGCTATTGGGAGGGTGTAATTTGGCTAAACTGTTGAATTGAATGATGAATTAGACAAGGGGAGTGTGTTCAAGAATCGACACAGGGGATTGGGGGAAAGAGCAGATGTCAGAAGTCAGAGGTCAGAAGGATGGATGGATGAATGGATCAAGCAACGAGCAACGAGCAGAGAGCAAAAAGCAGAGGGCAGGGGAAATGGGACAGGACGGGCCTAAATATTAACAGCTATCAACTGGAGTTTGCAATGGTAAGAGTGAGTGTCTTCTGGGCGCTTGAGACTACCGAAAGTAGCCAAAGCGAAGAGCAGAACATAATCAAAGTATTAACGGAAGAGCATCCAAAAGCATCACCCAAACCTTATTCCTCTAATTTCCCTTTTCTCCGTGTCGAAATTTATTCCGCATAGGATAATTTTTTTGCTTCTCCCGCGCCAATTGTCAATATAACATTTCTCCTTTATCTGCTCTATTCCTTTATCAGCGCTCTGGTTACACTTGAATTCTATGATATAGACCTTGTTTTTGAACTCTATAGCCATATCAAGTCTGCCCCGCGATGTGAGCAGCTCGCTTTTGGCGTTATAACCGATAAGCGACAGGCTTAAATAGATTATGGTATGAAAGTATGCTTCGTCAGGTTTATCTTTCTTGCCATAAAGCGGATAAGGTATGGAGGCAAAGATTGAATCAATATGGGCTCTTATCCCTTCAAAATCTTCCTGTTCAAACGCCTTTCCCAACTTGCCGGCAAGATAAAACGTATCCGGTGTGGTTTCAAAAAGATATTGCATCAATATCTCTGAAAAACTCTTTTTTACCTCCTGGTTTGGATAGGCAAGAAAAATTATATCATCTTCCATCGCTTTGATTGTCAGATAACCGCTTTGAAACAAGAGGGGCTCTATCCTGATATTCTTTATGTCAAACGCATCAAGGAGATTTTCCGTTATCTTTATATCTTCAAGTTTTGGTATATAGTAATTCTTCTGCCTTAAAAGGTTTACAAGAAGTGTCGGGGTGGCTGTCTTAAACCAGTAGTTTTTGAATTCTCCTTCTTTGAGACAGTACATAAGAGAGATAGGAGAATATACCTTTTTGTCGCTTTCAAGACTGAATCTATAGCCATCATACCAGTATCTTATCATCTCCATGCATTGCTTGCGATCAAACCCCTTTTCCCTGCAAAATATGTCAAGATAATCATCAAAATATTTTTCGATCTCCGCTTCCGTATAGCCCAGAAAATCTGCATATTCCCTGTTCATGGTTATGTCTATCAGGTTATTCCACTCGGAAAATATCGATACCTTTGCAAACCTTGAAACTCCTGTCACAAAGGTGAATTTAACGACATTGACTACCTCCTGGCCCTTTAATACCCCAAAAAAGTTCCTTAATATATCCCTGTTCTCTTCGGCTGTTTTCAGTCTTTCCTTGCCAAGCCCAAGGTGATCTATTATCGGTTTGTCGTATTCGTCTATAAGGATTGTTATTTTTTGGTTGTACTTGCTGTAAAGATTAAGTAAAAGCTCCTTAAAAAACAGGGAAACATCCTTGGGTTTGGAAGCTTTTATCTCGTTATCTTCAAGATATTTATTCACAACAAAAAATAAATTGCTCTCTAACCTTTCAGGTGAAGAGGAAGGTATTTCGTTAAAATCAAACACAACCACCGGGTATTTCTCGAACTTCCACCTGTCATATATCCACAGTCCCTTAAAAAGTTCCCTGCTGCCCTTGAACAGCTCGTGCAGTGTGGATACAGTTAAGGACTTCCCAAATCTCCTTGGCCTTGAAAAAAAATAGGCTGTCCCTTCTTCAATCATTCTGTACAGCCATCTTGTTTTATCAATATATATATAGCTCTCTTCCCTGAGTCTCCTGAAAGATGATGTGTCAAGGGGAAGTTTGTTGGGTTTCTTTTTAATCATAAGTTTTTCCCCTCCTTCATCGAACATTCGATGTTCAACGTTCGATGTTCGATGTTCATTTTTTCCTGAACCCTGAACCTTTGAACTCTGAACCTCTGAACCCCTACGGTTTTTCTATTCCGTATTTTTTCATCTTGCTGTAAAGAGTGCCACGGGCAATATCCAGCTCCTTTGCTGCCTGCTTGAGGTTCCAGTCCGTCTCCTCCAGGACCTTACGTATTATGGTTGCTTCTGCAAGAGGAAGTGACCTGGAAGAGAGCCTGAGATCGACCTCCTTTTTTTGAGAGGTCTCCTTCAATTCTTTGGGCAGGTTGGCCGGAATAATTTCTCTTCCTTTGCAGAAAATTACGGCATTCTCAATAATATTTGCCAGTTCCCTCACATTGCCCGGCCATTCATGACGGATCAATGTCTCTATAGCTATTCTGGAAATACGAAGGATATTCTTTTTTGTTTGAGTGGAATATTTTCTTAGAAAGTGATTGGCCAAAAGGGGTATATCAGATTTTCTTTCCCGAAGTGGTGGTATGTGTATAGGGACCACACTGATCCGGCAAAAGAGATCTTCCCGCAAAAGTTTCTCTTTAACCGCGCTGGAGAGGTCTTTATTGGTGGCGCAAACAACCCGGGTATCGACTTTCAGTGTCCTGGTGCCGCCTACACGCTGAAAGGTGCCTGATTCAAGGACGCGCAAGAGAGAAATCTGTGTCGGGATGGGGATATCACCGATCTCGTCCAGGAAAATAGTCCCTTTATCGGCAAGCTCAAAGTGCCCTTTTTTTTGCGCTGTTGCGCCGGTAAAGGCCCCCTTCTCATGACCAAACAGTTCGCTGTTAATCAGTGTCTCGGTGAGGGCTGCACAGTTCACCTTGATCAAGGGCTGAGATTTTCTTGGACTTCCGAAGTGAATTGAATCAGCGATCAGCTCCTTGCCTGTCCCGGTCTCTCCGTTGATCAAGACCGTTGCATCGGTTTCAGCTACATCGATAATTTTCTGAAAGACGTGAAACATCTTGGGATCTTGTCCGATAATATTCTCAAAGCGGTACTTCTTTCTACGCTCCTTTCCAGGAAAAATGCTTTTTTGCAAGATCCTTTTGTGACCGGTGATTTTCTCAATCACCCTCCTGATCGTATCAAAGTCATAGGGCTTTAAGACATAGTCATAGGCCCCTGCCTTCATAGCCTTCACGGCATCCTCTATCGTACCGTGACCGGTGACCATCACTACAAAAATATCAGGATACCGCATCCTGATTTCCTCCAACAGTAGCAGGCCATCCATATTTGGCATCTTGACATCAGTTACGACAATATCCGCAGGGAACGTCTTGAGTCTTTTCAACGCTTCTGTGCCGTCAGAGGCGGTCTCGATCTCAAGCGCCTCGCTCATCAGGCCTTCACGAAAGAAAAACCGGAAGCCCTCTTCATCATCAACAAAGAGTAGTTTGATTTTGGAAGACATAATATGTGCGCCTATGGGCACACCGAAAGTTCACCTTTCACCAATGGACAGACAGCAGCTCTTGAGGCTTTTCGTGCCATCTATCAGAAATAGTGGCGAATTGGGTTCCTTATTTTTCTGATCAGGGATTGTCATGTGATTTTCTTGAGCATACTACACGATAACTGGTTTGCATATGGAGGTTGGTTCATAGTTTGTGGTTAGGGCAGTTTTTGCGTAGAATATATTCTTGTGAATAATGTATTTTCCTATAGTAATTTCCGGTTAAGTTATTGCATGTAAAGGGGGAACCGGTTGCCTCTCTGGCCTTGAGGTTGCTCCGTCAAAAGGCAAAAGGGAAATGTACGCAGAATTAAACGGGTGAATGAAGGATGCCTATTTGTAAGCGTTCACAGGTTCATACTTCACCGTTCAGTCACCAACGATAACCTGGATTTATATTTCCAACACCTTTTTAATAGCACCTACAAGCTCCTCGGTAGTGATCGGCTTAGCTATAAAATTTCGCCCCCCCCTTTCCTTCACAACATTTCCAATTTCTTCCTTAGTAACCATTGCAGTGAGAAATATAATGGGGATCTTGGCTGTCGCAGGATTATCCAGAAGGATTTCGGCAACTTCATCACCTGACATTTCAGGCATAAGTATATCCAGCAAAATTAGATCCGGCTTTTCTCTTTGAGCCAATTTAATACCTTTGTCGCCCCTGTTACTTACTATTACATCAAACTCTCCGGTATTCTCTAAATTGGCTTTCAAAAAAAAACATAAATCCTTTTCATCATCAATTAGTAGTATTTTTTTCTTTTCCGCCATATTGTTCCCCTTTAACTTGATTATTTCCTGGTTGCAGATTAATAATAAATTTGGTGCCTTTATTCGCCTCGCTCTCTACATCAATAGATCCCCTGTGCCGATCTATAATTAAATGTGCCATACTGAGACCAAGACCAGTTCCCTTTTTTGCTTCTTTGGTAGTAAAAAAAGGCTCAAATATCTTCGGCAATAAATCTTCAGGAATGCCCTCTCCGGTATCCTCAATTTCAATCACAGTAATTTTATCACCTACCTTAAAATAATCATCCTCTCTCCTGCCTATTCTATTGCCTATATTCGATGCTGACTTATAAAAAACATTTATCTTAATTTCGCCTCCATCTTGCATAGCATCGACAGCATTGTTCAAAAGATTAATAACTACTTGCTGAAACATGTTCTTATCAACTTTACACTTTACTGGTTCTTTTGGATAATTCCTTCTAATTTTTATATTTTTTGAATCTTCACTATGTTCAACCAGGCTTATTGTACCATCTAATAATTTACAAAGATCTATAGATTCAAATTTAAGTTCGGTCTTTCTTGAAAATTGCAGAATATCAACAATAATTTTGTTTGCCCTACCTACAGCCTGTTTTATGATTTTAATAGATCCGGCGCATTGTTCATCTTTCTCTGACAAAGTATTATCAAGATACTCTACACCCATCAAAATAATTCCCAGGGGATTTCTAATTTGATGAGCAACTCCGGAAGTCAAACGCCCTATAGCTGCCATTTTCTCATTTTGTATTAACTGATCGTTGGCCATTTTAAGCTCATTATAGGCATTTCTTAAATCCTCTTCTGCCTTTTTACGCTCAGTAATATTTTTTGATATTACAGAAACAGCTATTACATTCTTAGTATCAGGTTCTTTAATTGGACTAAGCGTTCTCATAAGCCATTTATTATATTTCTTGCTGTAATCTTCGTAGTCTGTGGTTATACCAGTCTCAAAAACTTTCTTTACATTCTTGGCAAAATTTTTCGTTTCTTCTGTTGCATGAAATAAGTCAAATGTCTTGCCCAAAACATGGCTCCTTAATATGCCAAACTGAGATAACAAAACGGCGTTTACAAAAAGAATCTTACACTCTTTATCTACTATGTAGATTAAATCACCAGTAGATTCCACGAGAGAACGGTATTTTTCCTCGGATTTTCGCACATTCATTTCTTCATTAGCTTTTTCCTCGCTGATAAGTGCGATAGCATAAGCTAATAATATAAAAACTCCTGCCCTCTCAATGGTCCCTACTATAAGACTTCCAAGAGTAGAATATGTTAAATATATATGAAAACAACTTAATAAAACTGCCAGCGGGATGACTATTTTTCGATACCATATAGCAGCTAGTATAATTGGAACATAGAATAGGTTAGTATAAAGAATCTGTAAGCTAAAATAATTAAGGATGACACTAAATTCTTGAGCTGAGTAAAAATCAGCATAATCAATTTTTGCTTTCGCGATAAAATTAAAGTAATAGCCTCCCGCAATACATAAAAATATTGAAAAAAGCGGTATAGCGCTCCGGCACTCTCTGGATTTTACAAATCCTTCCTTCCTGAATATTTTGGGAAAACAAAGTCCCTGCTGAACACTTAAATTCATTATATTTGTGTCCTTTTTGTGGATTGGTTTATTATAAATGTTGCAAAGTTGCCGGGATGGTTGTCAAGCCAACAATTCATTTTCCTGATTTTTTCGCGACACTCAATCGCAGAATTTTCTTCTCTTATCGAAAAATTTTATGGAATAGTTAAAAAAGGATGAATTATTTAAAAAAGGGAAACGTCTACTCAGTCCTTATTACCAGAAAATATCTGTAAAAACAGGTAATAAGAGTCTCATAAAAAAAACTCATGGATTTCGCTCGGGGGCAAGGCGCGAGGATGAAAAAACGTGGATGAAAAATCAGCGTTGCAATTAGGAACGGGAAATAAATAAGTTGAACAAAAATTAGGCATCCTTCATATTATTCCAAAAGTAGTTTACACTTTGTTGATCTTGTATTTTGGTAGTGAAATTTGAAACTTGAAATTAGAAATTGGGGGAAATACAAGAATGTAGATGCGTTACCTA
>QMVM01000115.1 GCA_003661105.1 Methanosarcinales archaeon
CGAGAATATGAGAAAGGAATCAAGTTTTCGGATGACGATATGGCGCAACTACAACTACAACCACACTCATTGCATCCTAAATGGAATTATTCTATATTATCAAGAGATTCTGGTGTACGTGGGGGGAGTTGATTTTGATATGTTATTTTTCTATGGACACTAAGATGAGGAGGGGCGGGCAACCGCCCCCTTCTTAATCGGCGGTTTTCCGATCCCATTCCAGAAGATAATAAAAAGTCTCAAAAATTAACACAAAGACCCGAAATTATCCGCCACGCAGGCGCCATGATTAGTCCACCCTGCGCATCACAAGAGAACCGTCCCTCATCGGAACCGCCACATACGCATCCGACTCGTCCACCTCGTACTTGCTGTACCGCATCGATTCGAACCTGCCGGCACCGACAAGTTTACGGATAAGCGACATGTCAGCACCCGTGATCCGGGTCTTCTCCGCAGGCGGACTGGTCGCAATCTTCCTCCGGGAATATATCGCACCACCTTTCATATCAGCCCCGGCATAGCCCATGCCGCCCCCGACCAGCAGCACGCCACGTTTCATGTATGCGCCTGCGAACTCTCCCACCACCCCGCGGACAACCACAGTTCCACCGTTTAGATGGGCGCCCGTGTTCATTCCAGCATCTCTCGTGACCGTAACCGTGCCCTGCCGCATGAGTAGCCCGGTCCCGTTGTGGGCATCGCCTTCTACGATCACATCGACCGGACAATCGCACCGTGCACACAGGGTTCCGCGCAGGATGCCGTCGTTTAAAACCAGTCGCAGTCCCACACCCCCCGGATCCAGTGAATTGGACACTGGCACCTCGTGCCGGTGGTTGCAGAGAAGATCGGTTACGGATACGAACTTGCGATACCCTGCCACATCGGAGCGCACCTCGATGATATTTCCAAGCGGTTCCTCGACCATGCCAGAGACGTAGACTGCTCCTGCGACCATACCAAGTCCGGCTTCGGAGCCCACATCCCCATCTACAAAGATCCGGGATGTGGTTCTGGTTCCAATTCCGCCAGTACCGCCCAGGTGCCTGATATCCGCACCCATGCCCTGTGCAAGACGTTTCCCCACATCGCCCGTTATGTGAACCTCTGTCTCCATTTTAAGCGCATCCGTAAGGTCGCGGTAGGTGTATTCTGTGCCGTTCTGGTAGGGGGTGGGGGTGTCGGGGTCAAACTGGCGGTTGTGCCAGCAGAAATCAAACGTGTAATCACAGAGGTTGTCCACACGGGAGAGTAACTCGATTTCGATCACGGATTAGCACCCATGTATCAGCGAGGGGAGACACTGTGTGCATACCCACAGGCTTTCTTTCTTGTGGCGTACTGGCAGCAGGTAGCGATACTCAGCTCCGGACTCGCATTTGAAACACTGGATAGATACATCCTTTTGCGGATCTTGGGCGGCTGCCTTTTCCGCATCGAACGCCACAGTCTGGCGCTCCTCGATAGATATGGCGCCTTCCGGACATATCCCGCTGCAGAACCCCATGCCGTCACAAAGTTCCTCGGATATAACTTTTGCCTTGCCGTCGATGATCCGGATCGCGCCCTCTGTGCATGGGGAAATGCATTTTCCGCATCCGGTACATTTTTCCGCATCAATCACAACTATCATGCGTTTAATCATGGTAATTCCCCGATATCTTCAAATGATTCATTTCGTAGTGCCTACATTACAACTCTGCTATCGAAACCTTGCAATGATTAGCCAAGTTTACAACTGCTTTGCGCCCGAACAACGTTTTCCCGAAATTTCAAAGCATTTCTCGGACATTTTTCTACACAATTCGAACATTTTATACAGTCGAAATTGCTAACTTCTCCGGATTGTTTGAACGATCCCGGATATATATTAACAGGGCAGACTTTTTTACATACTCCGCATTCAGTGCAAGCATCAGAGACCTGCAAAATATATTTTTCCCGCCCCAGCAGTCCTTGTAATGTCCCCATCGGACAAAAAGCACACCATATCCGGGGATTGTAAAATATTCCTAATAGTACTGCGATAATGCTTGTTACTATGCACATTATTACAAATACAAAACCTATTTTATTCAGGTCCCCATTCGCTTGAATCAGTCGATGAAGCATAAAAGCCATCATTCCACAGAATATTACACTTCTGAAGACTAAATTTTTTAAAAACGATGGAATAGGCGTATTCATACTAACAACTTTAAGCATTCGCTCTAAGAATGACCCGCGAGGGCAAAACCATCCGCACCAATATCGTCCCTTAAATACGGATAATGTTAAAAAAACTATCATCATAGCTAACACGACATAACCCATATAATGCCACCAAAGTCCAACAAAAATAATTAGTGGAAGTAACCACCACATTACCATTTGTATCCTTTCTCTTTTTATCGTCATGTTCTTTGCTCGTGGATTGTATATATACTGCGGTTTTCAGGGTTCTTGTGAGTCATGCGTAAATCTTTCAATTGTTTACTGCTACAGTAATATGTGTTGCGAGTATATAACATTATGGTGCGGAAACCGCCCATAAATTGTACGAGAAGTACGAAAACCAATATGGTGATATGTAAATGATGAGTCTTTTTAATTTCTTCCGATCGGTTGAAAAACATGATGCCAATCTTTGCAAACACTTTTGTACTATTAGAGTGGTGGAATCAATTAAATCAGTGTTAACATGTGGATAAAAGTTTTATTTTCCACTGATTAATACGGATTACGCATTGACGGTGTAAATGACTTTTTAGATAGATAGTGCCCCATTCTGGCAGTTGTGCCTATATAAAAAGTCTCAAAAGGTTATTTAACCAAACTCCTTCTTCGTCTCTCCACATTTTACGCACCTGTACACATTATACTTCTTGTGATCTTTCAAGAGTTCAAACTCGTGGTCACACTCAAGTGCCGGCTCTGGCTCGGGCTTCTTTTTCTTTGCCCCCGCGTCTGTTTTTGGTCCTGCCAGCAACTCTGCTAACTCGTCGATTCGCGGATCAGAATAGTTCCACTGCTCACGAGACTTGTTCAGGCGCCGGTACGAATCGCAGCAACAGGAACCGCTGGGTATCAATAACCGCGGATCAATTCATCGAGGGCATCAGGATCAAACTCCAGTTCAACCGACATTTCCAGCTTCAGTTCCAGTTCCGCACCTGGTCCCTGCTCATCACAGATGGCAACAACGCAATCGCCGTTTCTGACCAGTTTACCACTCACGGTATTGCCACAATCGACGGAAAGAGACACTCCGGTCGAAAACTATTCTGTATCCCATTTTTCACATTCTAAAAATTCTTTTAACTCATTTAAGAGCTCAACGGTAGAAGAATAAAGAATCAGCTCCGTAAAATAATTTTCAATGCTAATTGAACCGGTGTCAGAGTCATGGCGTGTATTCGTAATCTTGAACTCATCAACCGATTCCTTCTGATCCCGACGATGTTTGAGATCAACATACACCGGAGGGAGATTGTATATATCGCAATCACCCGAATAGCACATATCGCAATCAAACGCAGCTTTTGGCTAGCATCCGGTGCAGAACGCATCGTGAGGCTCCTATTCGTCCGAGATACCGCAAATACTTTCGACAGGGTCATAATTATCGCAGATATGACAGAATCCGTGGATTATCCAGTATTCTGACTCGAGCGCCTGATCAATTTTAAAATGCGCGAGAACGCACTCGGCTTCGGCAGCTATGTGGTCAGATCCACCTGAAGCATCCGTATGTTCCTCTGCGATTGCTTTCAGGCGTGGCACGATCTCAAGATTATGCTGATTATAGAAACAGCCACACAAAAACTCCCTATCTACAAGATATTCATCATCCTCTGATCTATCAAGAAGTTCTACCATAAAGTTAAACGACCGCTGGTCTTGTATCTGCGAGAGCGTGCCGATTGCATAGATCGTGTCGATTTCACGTCCGTATTTATCGAGTTCCGGGTTGTCCAGACGGTCATTGGTCTTATAGATCAATGGCTGAACAGCCGGGGTGCCGATCTTTACCAGTGCCTTTGATATATCTTCGCACAGATCATCCCAGTCGGGGATTGTGCCCCCGAGCGGTGTTTCCGGGTACTTGCTGCATCGATGACCTGACGCTCTGACCTGATCACCGCAACATGGTTTATATGTTAGGGTGCGTGAGTTGATAGGCCCCGAGGTTGGTTTGCGCTTGCTTGTGATAGACTCGACAGGGGATAGATGTCACATCTTCGCAAGCATATCTTTGAATGCATCTCCTGCATTCCGCAGGTCTTCTTGATCCGGGTGGGTGCTTGCCCTTTCGTGCAGGGCGACCCGTTCAGGTGTGAGTGAATGTGGGTGGTCCGGCGGTAGCTTCTCAAACATCTTAATCAGTTTTGGAGCGACCTTTCCCTGACTTATGAAGTGCCCGATCAGGTCGTTGTCCGATCTAACCATCACCTCCGCACGTTTCATGCAGTCATTTGCATGTTCGGAGTCCGGATCTGCACCCAGTGTCATAAACAATCCTACTTTCTTCCCCTTAATCATTCTAATGTACTCCTGAGCCTTCTTGTCAGGCAGCCCCTTATCCACCCAGAATCCCAGTGCTACGAAATCATAGTCCTCAAAACTTGGATCATCTTTTACAGGAGCAATTTTTGATCCTTCGGGCATGACCTCATAGATTGCATCCGCTACTTTCTTTGTGTTTCCCGTCCTGCTTGAATATACGACCAGCGTTCTCATTTTCGATCACCAAATACCCAAATATGTTAGTTCATCGCTAATATTACTACTACCGAATTGTTTTTTCACTGCATCTCCGCGCCGGGAATGCTGTACCGACACCGGTCTTCGCACTCCTGTTTTTCGCGGAATTCCAACCGGATACCACCTGTATATACCCTGTGACGCGTGAAATCTGATCCATGCAGTGCGATCCGCACGTGGAACACATCGGTTTTTCATATACGGGACATAATTCGGTGTGACTGGTAACATCAAGACACCTGCCCTCTGCATCACGTACTGGTGCACAGGACGCAATGTTTGCGCTACTTCAGAGAAGTCTCCCCCCGTCTCTTCCTTCCATGCAACGCAGACATCCGGAAACGTTCCAAACGGCATCGCGACGAGTTCCTCTACATGTTTTTTTGTTGCTTCATCCATGATTATTCGACCTGCTGATATGAAAAGAGTATATAACAAGCCATCCGTTGCATCATCCTAATCCTTCCGGGTTCGTTGTTCGCACTCATTTAAAACTCCGAAAAAATAAGAAAGGGGGTTCGCCTACCCCCTTCTTCTCAAGAGCGCAAAGAGAGTAACAATCGTTGCAACCAGAAACGCCGCCCCAAATCCGGGGGCGTTCGCTGCACCTGCATCACTCTCTGCTGTTCTTGTTGTCCCAGTCGTTTCCTTTGTCCCTTCAGACCCTACAGCCTCTGCAAGCTCTGCTTCAGCCCGGAGCCTCTTGTCTTCCGATTTAATCTTCACAGCAGTCTCCTTGAGCGGTCCCCATCCGTACCACTGTTCCTGATCCGCGTTTGCATGAAACGCGCTCTGGAAACAACGCATCCGGTACTCCATCCACATGACCCAGAGATCCTCCTCGATCGACGTTGACTGATCGTAGAACCTGAGAACATCAGGATAAGGGTATGACGGGAGTTCATCGATATAATCCGGCTTGGGGAGTATGCCGTCGCGGTGTAGTGCTGCCACAGTCTCGACCGACTCCGCATAGACCCTGTCAGCCTCTCGGAGCATCTGGTCACCCTCTTCGAGGGAGATTCTTGCGAACTTCTCTGAGTGGCAATCGCCACATATTGCAATCATCTTCTCACGAGGCGCGTTCCACTCATCCATCGTGAGCCTTGCAAGCTTTGCGGGACCCACGAGATCGAACCTTGCAGTCGGATTCCCGTCAGCATCAAGGACACCATACGACTTCAGAACCGTTGCCCGATCATCAGCCCATTCTTCGTTAGGCTCCTCAACTCTGACTCCAAGGAATCCCCATGAAGTGATGACATTGTGGTCTCCGTTTGACATGTGGCACATCTGGCATGTGGGACCTGTGTAACTCTCTTTCGCCTTGGAGAGGGGTGCGCTCCAGTCCCAGTTGTCCCCCTCTGTCAGGTAGATCGCACCGTGCTTCGAGGTCGAGTACATCTCCCACTGGGCGTGGTCGAAGCCTTGATGGCATGTCATACATGCTTCGGGCCTTCTCGCCTCCTCTACTGAGAAACTGTGCCTCGTATGACAGCTGTCACAGCCTACTACACCATAGTGGTACTCATCCCAGCCAGTCTCATCCTTCGCTCCCATCTTGTGGCAGCCTCCGCAGCCCTTCTGACCCTCCATCAATTCTTTTGGCTGGTCTTTCGTCGTCGGCATCACCTGAAACGCAGTCCACGCGATGCTGTGCTTTCCGCCCATGTACTGGGAATC
>QMVM01000116.1 GCA_003661105.1 Methanosarcinales archaeon
CATTGTCAGGGGTGCTCTTGCCACATACTTCTCGAAAACCCATATCCACAACGCGAAAGAGCGAAAGAAACGCTTAAGAGCTGGGGACCGTTTTTCGGTTCCTTCATTTTTTAGGTCTCGAAAAGATATATACAGGTTCTCCTGTGTAGTAACCGCGAAGACCAAACCTTTATCCAGCCACCGCCCAAGAGTAAACCTATGGGCTCGGATATCGGAGACCTGTTTGAGAGACGAGAATCTGAACTCGGCACACACTTACGCGGGCAGATCATCGCAATCGATGCATACAATATGATCTACCAGTTTTTGAGTAGCATAAGGCAGCGAGACGGTACGCCGCTTAAGGATTCACGGGGAAGGGTAACATCGCACCTGTCAGGACTGCTCTACCGGACAACGAACCTCGTCGAAGCCGGATTGAAGCTCGTCTTCGTCTTCGATGGCGTCCCGCCGGATTTCAAGGCAGCAACGATCGAGAAACGAAGAGAGATACGGGATACGGCTGAGCGAGAGTGGAAGAAAGCACTTGCTGCGGGCAGGGAGGATGCATTTAAGTATGCGCAAGCCACATCCCGGCTACATCCCGAGATGGTCGAGGATGCGAAGTCGCTGCTTCTATCGATGGGCATTCCGGTTGTGGACGCGGCAAGCGAGGGCGAGGCGCAGGCGGCACGGATGGCAAAATCCGGTGATGTCAGGTTCGTTGGATCGCAGGATTACGATTCACTGCTCTTCGGCGCACCCGAGGTCGTGAGGAATCTTGCGGTAAGTGGCAAGCGGAAACTACCCGGGAAGAATGTCTATGTGGATGTGAAGCCGGAGGTCATCGAACTCCAGCCAAACCTCGAACGGCTTGGAATCACAGAGGAGCAGTTGATCGATATCGCGATACTGGTCGGAACCGATTACGATCCCGGCATCCACGGCATCGGCGCAAAGAAGGCGCTACAGTTGATCTACAAACACGGCTCGATCGAAGACGCGCTCTTGGAACTTGGCAAATCGATCGGGCATCTCGACGAGATCAAGAACTTCTTCTTAGACCCGGATATAACGGATGATTACTCACTTACATGGAAAAAACCCGACGAATCAAAGATTTCGGAGTTATTGTGCCACGAACACGACTTTTCAGAGGCGCGTGTGGCAAAAGCAGTCGAACGGCTCGTGCGGGCGGCTGATTCCATGGGGCAGAGCACGCTTGATATGTGGAGCTGACCAGATGAAGAACCTCTGGGCTCGCACCGAACTTTGCAACATCGCAATCTCGGCGCTTTTCGTGGAATTCGGCACCGGGATGCTCATGGTATTGATTCCGCTATACATACGAGTTCTTCCGGCTGTTACGGTAACGAGTCTCGCTATCAAGTCCGCCCTCGTCTTCAGCGTCTTTGGGCTCTTTGCTGCCGCATCGTATCCGGTGATGGGGCGGCTCTCTGACCGGCTCGACAGCCGAAAACCGTTCGTGCTCGCGGGATTCGCGGGATTCGCGGTGCTGGCTGTTGCATGTGCAGAGGTCGATACGTTTGAGCAGTTGCTGATCGTTCGCGCTCTCCAGGGCATCATGGTCGGGGTGATGGTTCCTGCAATCCTGGCGATGCTTACCAACATATCCACGCAGGATAGCCGGGGGCAATCGATCGGCATATATTCGACGATCCGGAGTATCGGACCTGCGGCCGGACCTGCGGCTGGCGGCATAGTTGCAGGGGCGTTAGGGTATGGTGCAGGGTTTTATGCGTGCGCAGCTCTTGGACTGATAAGCCTATTCCTTGTAAACCGTATCGTTAAGGAGACACATGAGTCCCGGACACAGGAAACCCGCGATGGCGGGACAGATCGCACCTCCAATGGCGAGCTCAAACTCTTTGTGTACGCGACATTCACAACAATGCTTGCGATCATGATCGTGGCGACGCTGCTTCCGGTCTACGAGGTGCAGATGAATGCATCCGTAGGCGGGCTTGGGGTATCCCTGTCCGCATATTTTTCCGCACGCCTGCTCTTCCAGACGCCGATAGGCATCCTCTCGGATCGGATCGGCAAGAGGCGCATGGTGGCGGCAGGGCTCTTTATAACGGCAGTTATGCTTCTCGGGATGGCTCACGTTACATCAGTCATCCAGTTGTTTGCGCTCATGTTTGTCGCTGGCATAACATCTGCCGCTGTGAATGTGCCAGCGCTCGCATCAGGCGCGGATCTCGCAAGCCCTGGCATGATCGGGCAGCAGATGAGTCTCTTTCCGATGGCAAGCGCAATCGGCATGGTGATCGGTCCGCTGCTTGGGGGACTATTTGCCACACAGTTCGGATTCGCATCCCCGTTCTACATCTGCGCAGGATTGATGGTGGCGGTCGGGGTGCTAATTATACGGCAGCGCTAAAGCAGAAGCAGAGGAGATCCTCCCGGAATACGATGGTGACTAGGTCACCGACCCCGCAACAAATTGCGGGGCATCTTTGACCATGGGGGTCGTGTATACGGGATGAGGACGAGCGCGGACAGATGTGGGGCGGGTGTATGTGAATACACGCAACCAACTTGTATATTCATCATTCACATACTTAAGCATAATATTAGTTAATATCTGAAGGTTTAGAAGATTAAAAGATATTAAATATTTGATTTAAGTGTAGCGATTACGAGATCCCTTTCTGCTTTTGTTCTCTTGTTTATTGTTGCCACCTTATGAAGTGAATCATACTGAGGAGCTTGAACAGACCCAATTACTTCAAAACCATTGTTCTTATACATAGCTACCTTATCATCAAACGCATAACCATATATGAAATCAAATTCATGATATAGCATATAATTAAGAATCAATTTTAGTAAAGTACTGGCATATCTATTCCTCTGTTTTTCTTCCGCAGTAGCAATTATATCGAGAAACAAACCAGTATAATTTCCATACTTTTTTTCATAAAATTTGATAATTGAACAAATCTCATCTTTGTCCTCCACAAGGTACACTTTAGCTCCTGCGTTCATATGATCTTTATAAAACTCTGTTAGCGATGTTTTGTCAATACGTGAATCTCCACACTTGAAGTATTTTTCTATATCACTTGCTATTATTTTCCGAACAATTCCTTTTGGATATGTTCGGATGGGGTAGCTGCTCCACGGAAAATATACTTTAGTATCGTCTTCGGTCTCAAAAACAAAAACATTGGGGATGATTGATGAATCTCTGCGCATTAAAAACGAAAAAAATTTTACATCCTCTGCGCCGATATTTTTCAATTGAGTATATACTTTTACGAAAGAGTTCCCAGTTATAGTTGTGTCTTCACAAACAAGTATTTTTTTATCTATTATATCAGATTTGTAAAGATCGATGTGGTTTTCATTCTCGAATGGACATAACAATGCCTTTCCAAAAAATCCGCACTTTTCTAACCCATCTACAATATGTTTCCCGCCATCCCCAATCCCCATCATGGTGTATGAATCTAAACCTTCGCGAACCAATTTAGAATAAGCTTGACTCAAGCCATTCCTGACGTTGTTATCGTCAAGGAACATTTCTCTCAAATTAATCCCTCACAAAGAAGAGGTTATGCTTCTTTATACAGTGTTTGTGGACTGACCATCGGGGACTCTTCGACTATTTCTCCCCATTTATCAGCCAAACAATCAACACACATGCCGTTTATTTGAAGATGTTCTTCACCGAGATGTTCTCCACATATACTACATTCTGATACCATTAAATCACCTTGTTCTATGTTTCTGTTTATCAGTATTATACGTTTCGGTAGTAGATCGCTATTTTAACCGACCATTCAGTGGTATTGCTACATCCAATATCTTGCTTTCGTTTTATAAAGATACTGTGAAAGGTACTACAGTACCATCGCGCTCACGCAACATCCATGTTATAGTAATAGTACTTAAAGGTATCGAACACTATGCGCATATCGTTTTTTTGAGCGCGCCGCCCCACAAAACCCTTCCGATCATCCGATTCACACCCGACCCCCAACACAGGAGAAGGCATCGTGATAGATTCCGAAGTCACCAAACCCCGGACTTAAGTCCAGAGCCTGTACATAGCGATTTCATTCCACTCATATTACCATGTGCTCCGACATGCTCACTATAGTAAGTCAACAACGATACCATAACCCCCTCATGTAATTCGTATCGTCTCATATAGCGTGGTAGTAACTCCCATAATATTTAAACATGGTGCCGCCTGCACGGTCATCAGCGTATCAACTGGCATAATCCGTCCGTCACCGTCCAATGTCTGTATTATCGTTTGTGCCCCCCCTCCGCGATCAGTATAAAGTGTAATCCCGCCAATACCATACCAATGACCACATCCCTGCGAAAGATCGAGCACTTGCAGATATGCGCAAACGATCCGGTCGAAGCGCACGTCTCTGCCGGATTCGACGACATCCACCTGATCCACTGCGCACTACCTGAGATCGACAAGGACGAGATCGACACCGCAACAGAACTGTTCGGAAAAGTCATGGCTGCACCGCTTCTGATCGCGTCGATGACAGGGGGGCATCCCGGCACGTACCCGATCAACAAAGCGCTTGCGCTCGCAGCAGAGCATCTGGGAATCGGGATCGGGGTTGGGAGCCAGCGGGCTGCGCTTGAGAATCCGGAGCAAGAAGAGACGTTTCGAGTGGTGCGGGACTGTGCGCCCCATGCCTTTGTGTACGCAAACATTGGGGTTGTGCAACTGACCGAGTATGGCATTGATGGCGTGGAACATGCAATCGAGATGATCGATGCCGATGCGATCGCGATCCATCTCAACTTCCTGCAGGAGGCGATACAACCAGAGGGCTGCACGCACGCACGCGGGTCACTCGATGCGATAAAGGATGTGTGCGATGCAATCTCAGTCCCGGTGATAGCGAAAGAGACCGGTGCCGGAATCTCCCGCGAGGTGGCAGCCATGCTTGCAGCGGCAGGAGTGGATGCGATCGATGTCGGCGGTGCAGGCGGCACGAGTTGGGCTGGTGTCGAGTATTATCGTGCCCGTGATCGCGGGGACTTAAGATCCGAACATCTTGGAGGGTTGTTCTGGGACTGGGGAATCCCGACAGCGGCAAGTGTCGTGGAATGCGCATCATGCGGTCTGCCTGTCATTGCGACGGGCGGCGTTCGCACAGGGATCGATATCGCGAAATCGATTGCGCTTGGCGCATCGCTCTCAGGAACCGCGCTGCCACTGGTTGCGCCTGCGATGAAGAACGCTGATGCAGTGATCGACCGGCTTTCGTGCATGATCTCGGAGCTTGAGATTGCAATGTTCCTCTGCGGCTGCCGGGATGTCGCTGACCTGAAGACGGCTCCGGCGGTGATCGGCGGCGGGGTCAAGGAGCTGCTTGACGCACGCGGGTTTTGAGTACCCCACGCACGGTCGCAAACTTAGCATCATATCCAGGATTCCCTTATCGATCAATCTCTTCTCTCAATTCTCTTAACAGACTCTCACATACTTGGAAATTCTCTTTCACGGTCTCATATACCTCCATGGCAATCTCCTGGTTGTAAGTATGTGATGTCGGGTTTCTCGCTTCGAGCAGTTCTAACTATCTTTCCTCGTCATCAATCAGTTAAATTTTATATTATCAATGAATTACTTTTCTTTTTCCGATGACATATATTATCTGAAATAAGTCATTTCTTTTCTGTAATATGTCAAATTCATTTCGAATGCATTTTTCCAATTTCTTATAGTTAAACCCCACATGGCCCCCATCCCACTTTTTCTCTATGTTTGAGGTGTCGTTGAAGATACTCGCTTTAATCAAATCTTTTAGGGATATTCGCTCTCTCTTCATTCTAAAAATTGTCAACCCAACTCTCTGAAATAAGAAGGTTATACCCACCATCTTTGGCACCGAAATCACAATGATGCCGTCTTCGTCGATCAGAGTTGACACCTGCTTGAGTAAGTCAATTTTAGATTCATACATGCTATCCGGTTCGTCACCAATATGTTCTAAAACTTCTAGCAGAAAGAGAATGTGGTATTGCTCGCCTGATAACTTTGTCGCTATTTCGTCAATTGTCAAATCTTCATTGCATATTAAATCCACATTATGGATGTCTGTTTTATCAACTATTTCATGGGCGATTCTAATGAAGTTTGGACTTATATCAACCGCGACGACATTATTAAAATATCTTGCCAGTGATGGGATAAAATATCCATCTGCGCAACCGAAATCGATAACATTAACTTTATGAAAATACTTCAACGTTAATCTGAGACATATCTCAAAGTGCCTTCTTTTTATATAGGATGCAATTCCAGGTCTTAAATAATTGTATTCAGAATATGTATGATATTCATCCAAATAACCGATTCCCTCCAAAGATGCACTTGGGGGCTGAATTAAGTATTGTTTCATGCTTAAACACTCCTCAAAACTCCCCGCTCC
>QMVM01000117.1 GCA_003661105.1 Methanosarcinales archaeon
ACAACACCGCGAATTCAAACGACTGCGGTATTCACCTGCGCCAGTCGAACAACAACACGTTCGTGAAAAATACCGTAAGCTCAAACGACTATGGCATTCGCCTTTATCAGTCGAACAACAACAGCATCACATGTAACGGGGTGTGCAACAACGCGCAGCGAGGATTACACCTATTCCTGTTTAGTAGAGACAACAACATCAGTTACAACAATATCATCGCAAACGGTGCGCAGCAGGCAAATGGGAGTTACCAGTGGCAGTTCGATAACGCCCAAATCAATTCAGTGGTGGCGGAGAATAACTACTGGGGAACAGCAGATGGGTTGATCATCGCAGCGAGTACAATGGGCGATGTGGACTGCGAGCCATTCGAGACAGTAGCGTGCACATGCGCACCGACCCCCGAACCACCGACATCCCGGCCACCTATATATGTGGGTCCCGGTGAGGCCAATACTACGATCCAGGGTGCGGTTAATAATGCAACATCAGGCGATACTATCATCGTACGCGATGGGACCTACAACGAGAACGTGGATGTGGATGTGGCTCATTTAATGATCCGGTCAGAGAATGGCTCTGCAAACTGTTTTGTTAACGCATCATATCCGAATGATTCCGTCTTTCGGATGATTGTTAACTACGTGGATATAAGTGGATTTACGGTTGAAAATGCAACTGGAAATAATGCAGCTGGGATATATCTTGGACTCAATGCGAACCACTGCAACATATCCGGTAACACTGTATCGAACAACAATGTCGGCATTTACCTGTATATATCACCTGATAACACACTCCAAAACAACATCGTGAACTTAAACAAGAAGGAGGGCATCTATATGGGGCAGGCGGATCGTAACATACTCCGGAACAACATCGTGAACTCGAACACCGGGATCGGTATCAGCATAGACCACTCCGACGACATCATACTCCGGAACAATATCGCGAACTCGAACAATTATGGTATCTACATGGGCTATACAGTCCGTAGCGTACTCCGGAACAATACTGCGAACTCGAACAACGAAAGCGGCATCAATATGGACCATTCGAACAACAACACCCTCCGGAAAAACACGGTAAACTCCAACGATTGCGGCGTCTACATGGCGTATGCAAGCAACAACAATATCACCTGCAACGGAATGTACAACAACACCGGGGCAGGTGTCTACCTTGAGTCCGGAAACATAGTCAACAACATCAGTTACAACAACATCATCGCGAATGGCGACTGCAACGCAACAACCGGCGGCTGGGAATGGCAGTTTGTGAACGACCAGTCCAGTGATGTTGAAGCCGGACATAACTACTGGGGTGCAGGGATGATCAACACCACGATCGATGCAAGCATCTACGATGACGAGGAAGGGATTTCGGGCGAAGTTAAGTTCTACCCATTCGAGACCGAGCCTGTCACATGTGCCCCAACCCCTGAGGAGACGTCTGCATTCACCACCACTGACGCCGCGATTGCCCTCCAAATCGCAGTCGGCAACCGCGAATACGGATCGCGCTGGGATATCAACAGCGATGGGCGGGTAACATCCCTCGATGCGCTAATGATCTTACATGCGGCGACCGGGAATGGCATTTTGTGAACGACCGGTGATGAGATCAAACGTCACAGCTAACGGCAGAGGACATGGATCGGATCAGAGATAGACGAAAAAAAGTATCTGCGACCAGCAGGGCAATGGCATAAAAGGGATCGTAAACACCACCGGATATCTCGGTGGTCCGGCACTATGTGCCCCGATCCCTAAACTGCCAACGCTCGTACTCCGTGCAGTCGGGCTGCTTGCGCTTCCAGGATGCGTGCGGATGGTTGTCTGATTACGCAAGGGGTACTTCTAACACCGATACATCCGCTGAATGCTCGATGTGTCCATTATGCCAAAATGCCCTCCGACGCAGGAAAAACTCATATTACGCAATACCAGAGGAGCTGTAGAGAATCGTTTCCCGGAGGAGGTGGGATGCTTGCGGGGGTGGGGATAACTTATATGGGGCATCTCCGAAGTAGGGGTCAACAACTAAAAGCATTGGATGGATGGAGATGAGATCGATGATGTATATATACAAAAAGAGATCAAGAAGTACTGAAACGCCCCACACAACCGCAATCCGGATGATTCTGGTATTTATGATTCTGGGAACTGCTTTTTGTGCCGAAGCAAATCCATCAGCTCCGGGCAGGTCCGAAAATGCGATGATTACGGAAATATACTACGACACCTATCTGAAGGGGGATACTGATGGCGAATTCATAAGAATACACAATCCAACCGCAGATCCAATCAAGATCGGTGGCTGGCAGATAAACGATTTTGAGGGTGCCATCACATTCCCGGCATTGGCAGGTATGGGCGTGGGTGATTGTTTATATCTAGCGTATAATGCAACCGCGTTCTATGATGAGACTCTCAGGAGAGCGGATTTTGAGTATGGTGTGGATTCCGATTCAACACCAAATATGGTGAAAACTTCCGGAACGATAAAATTATCTAATGACGGGGATGAAGTGGTCCTGATGGATGAAAAGGGCGAGATCATAGATGTTGTGATCTATGGCAGCTCTGACCCGGATGCTGTAGCTGGGTGGACCGGTGCGCCTGTGGAGGACGTGCGTGAGGGTGTGATCCTGGAGCGGGACAGAGATGAAACCACTGGTAGATATAAGGATACGGATTCTGCAGAAGACTGGGACGATTTTCGGGTATACGTTGTCGGGCAGTCGCATCTCTCTTATGAAACCTTCGGGTTTGACGGGAATGTGACGGTATTTACCTCCCCGGACAGCAGCTTTACAGCAATCGCAGATGTGATCGACAACGCCAGTGAATCGATTTGCCTTAATCTTTACCAATTCCATAACTTCTATCTGATGGATCACATAATAGCTGCGATAGAACGGGGAGTTGAAGTTAAGATACTGCTTGAAGGCGGACCTGTAACCGGGATCGCCGATGAAGAGAAGTATATTGCAAGTAAGACCGTTACTGCAGGCGGAGAGGTCAGGTTCATGATATCTGATGGAGACCGACGTATTCATGACAGATACGCATTCAACCATGCAAAATATGCGATTATAGATGGTGAAACGACGATAGTAACCACAGAAAACTGGAAAAATACAGGCATACCCATCAACAACACGTTTGGAAACAGAGGCTGGGGCATCATCATAAACAATCCGGATACCGCCGAGTATTGGAGCAGCGCATTCAGCGAGGATTGGAATCCTGCAAGCAAGGACAGCTTTCCGTTTACACCGGACGATCCGATCTACGGGAATAAATATGGCAGCCCCCCGCCTGATTTCGTGCCAGACCGCACAGTCTTGACTGGCAATTACACAAGTCCATTCCATAGCGAGATTGTTTCAGGCAAGTTCAATGTGTCTCCTGTTTTATCACCGGACACCTCGCTACTGGAGACGGCATCTATCATCGGCATGATAACAGGAGCGGACGATTCCGTTTATGTGGAGCAGCTCTATATCCGGAACTGGGGCACTCCTGCAGACCCAAAACCAAATCCCTTCCTGGAGGCTACGATCAACGCAGCAAGGAGGGGATGTGAGGTGAAGATATTGCTTGACTCCACTTATGGAGTGAAGAATGAGGAGATGGGCGAGTATCTGAACGGTATTGCCGCATCCGAAAATTTAAATCTCGAAGCAAAGCTGATAGACAACGTTGGGATGGGGCTTAACAAAACACATACCAAAGGCGTGATCGTTGACCACAGTCAGGTTCTGATCTCAAGCATCAACTGGAATGAGAACAGTGCAAAAAACAACCGTGAAGCAGGTTTGATCATCGAGAATGAAGATGTGGCTGAATTTTATACTGATGTCTTCTTCTATGACTGGTGGAATGGCGCATTTCATCCCAGGGCGTCTTTCACATACACCCCGGATCACCCGATTGTGGATCAAAACATAACCTTCGATGCCAGTAGCTCCACTGATCCGGACGGAATGATTGTAGAATACAACTGGGACGACGGATGCGAAAACACAACAACCGCTTCGCGCCTGATAATAACCCACGCATACAGCATCCGTGGCAGTTACACTGTAACCCTGACCGTAACAGGCGATGACGGCACAACCGACATAACCAGTAAAATCATAACGGTGGACGGCATCTGCGGTGATAGTAACCACGACGGCACGATCACCATGGCAGATGCGGCAATCGCGCTCTTGATGGTGGTCGGAGCGATTCCGGATACACGAGAAGCGGATGTGAACGGCGATAGCCGGGTGACTTCGCTTGATGTCTTGATGATTCTGCAGGGCGTGTCTGGCTACGCATGAATGGCTGATCGCCGATTTCTCACACCTTGCGCCATCTGCTTGATCTTCGCAAAGAGCTGCCACATCGTAGCCTTGTTGCCCTTCGTGAACTCAAACGGCGAGTCAGCGAATCCAATCGAAGTAGACCGACACCTTGTCCATGCCTGCCAAACGCACCTGCACACTCCACCACACCGGTAACATCATGCAGCACCACACCATCAGATGCAACTGTCGTCGGGCATGACGCAGTATCGAGACACACGAGTAGTAGCTCTGCAGAGGGTTCTTATGACTGGGTCATGGGACCAGATAGTATTATAATATAGAGGAATCTGATGGTGTACTACATGGCAGCCACCACAACGATCTGTATAGACTCAAGGGTAAAGGACTTGCTGACGAACCTGAAGCGTCATCCCCGCGAATCATATAATTCAGTCGTTGCGCGGTTGACAGACTTGGCAATAGATTGTGAACCACTGGGCGATGAGGCGATACATGGCATCGAAGAGGCACTTGAAGGCATTAAACACGGGTGTCGGTACTCCGAAGAAGAGGTCATGAAAGAGTTTGACCTGCTATGAGCTGCAAGGTCGACTATACCGCAAACGAGAAAAGATCTCAAAAACAGTCCCCCTGATGTTGCAGAGGAGCACTCTATCGATCAATGGCGTCAGAGGTGACCCATACGCCCCTGTCAAGAACCACCATCGATGATGGCGATGCACCTGCATTCTCTTGCTCTCTTGCCAGCGCCATAACATCCCGCTCTGCAGCGTGTATCTCGCTCTCAAAACCGGTAAACTTGCTGGCGGATCCATAATTTTTATCGCGCCGCGTTTGACGCACTCTCCGACGATAAATGAGTCTGCATCACCTCTTTGTTTTCCAACCGTGATAACTTCGTCGAATACCGGCCAGGGATGAGTAAACCGTCCCCTGTTTCTTGTATTATTGAGACGAGACCGACTTTAGCGAGATGTATCAGTGGGGGCGGAGTTTAAGTACAATCGTCATTCTGCTGCTGCATTAAAATCCTTTTGAATGTCCTGAACACAGATTGAGGTTTTTATGCAGTTCTTTCAGAAATACCGAAGATGGGCTTTACGATGCTTTTCGAGGTGGATGCATAACTTACTTGATTTTCAGACCGTGTCGGGAATTCGAATCACCACTGCAGTATATCCACAGGCATCACCCTGTTATGCACGCCGGTCGCAACCAGCGCACCTGCAACCCCGATGTCACGCAGCAGATCGAGATCATTCATATCCCGCACGCCACCACCGAAGATGACCGGATGATCCGAGCGTGCAACCGCGTCCTCGAGAAGATCGAGATCGATACCGGACTTTGTGCCGACCTTCGTCAGGTCGATGATGATCAGGTGGTTGATCGGATACTCGTTCAATCCCTCAACCGCTTCCAGCGGAGTGAGCGATAGTCCAATGTTTGTGAGGATTCTGCCATCCATCAGGTCGATGTTGACATGCAGCCGGCTTGCGTCGCACGTCTCGCATGACTCTCCGATCACGTCAAAATCGGCGTTCTCGGTCCCGATGGTAACAGTATCAGCGATTGTAAGCCCAAGCGCTGCGTCTTCTGCTGACCTGACACCACAACTGAGTATCGTCTTAGCGTATCCCGAGACGTTCTTTATGATCTGAAAATTGTCCCCAATTCCGCGGATCCGGTTGAGGTCGGCAGCGTACACCTCTGTCGGACGTAGCGTTCTTGCGATCTCTGCTGCGTCTGATGTTTCGCAGACCGAACTGAAATCCGCTACTGGCAGGTACTCTTCCCGCTTGCCCCGTAGCGCATGTACCACTATGCCATCGAATATATCCAGTACGAGGATGGTTCTGAACATCTATTATGCTTTGGCACGGTCATCGCATATAAAATCGATCAGAGACACATGCAGGTCAAAGATGCGGATTCCGATCAGTTCTGATCAGCCATCAACTTCCATCCGCACCATAGTAAAGACCGGTCCCCGGATATCAATCTTCTTGTTGCCGGACGTGATCCACCGGTTCGCACGGGGCTTTATCTCGATATTGATCTCTGACGGAACC